>DATHSR010000528.1:0-1904 GCA_035464035.1 Desulfotignum sp.
TTTACGAAAATAAAAAATTCGCAAAAAAATGTTAATCCACGAAATTCGGGTCCAGCGCAAAAAAAATTTTTTATTTTGACCCCAAATCATTGCAATTCATGTGTCCGGTTTGTGAAAAACATGAAGAAAACCGGCCAGAAGCCAAAAGAGGTAAATAAACCGTGCGGCTTTAGTGAATCATGCCCATTTGTCAACGGGTCGAACCTAAATTTTCAGGGGGCATGAATATTGGCCGGCCGGGGGATTACAAAAACAAGCACTGAATCCCGAACGTTTAGGAATTATTATTTTTTCCCGATGCTGTGATACAAAAGAAACCAGCCGATTTTGACATACTCCAGGGCAACCTGCCTTGCCATTACCGGATGAAACAGGGACACCACATTGCCGGCAGGCACATAACGGGTCCCTCGAAAGGCAATCTGATACCCGGTTGGGTCCGGAACCACCTGGTTTGTGATGATCCGGATTCTTCTCATGTGGGTGGGGGAGCTGACAAATATGGCTGAAGACATCCCGAAATCTTCCATCATTTTCAGTGCCCCTAAAACCTCTATATGGGTATTTTCATAATACCCGGGGTATGGCCCTACAGCACCCCGGTGCCGGCCCTTCACTTGCAGGTGCAATGGTGCCGCCTTGTTCCATTTTCCGTCCCTGCTGGTCCACATGGTTCCAAGAGCCGGAATCAGCAGCACCCTGGCATAACCCTCCATTATCAACTGCCGGGCTTCCCTGAACCGTTCTGCATTGTCCGGGCCGATGAACACCACCACGGCATCTGCATGAACCGGCGTGTCCCGGATGGGCAGAAAAGCAGCCCCGGCGACATAGCATGCCAGGATCATTGCCAGCAGCAATGCTACTGTAGACAAGCCCGTTTTTTTACCTGAATTCCAGCCCAAAAAATTCCACGTTCACATAAAACAATATCTTTCCGGCAGCATACCGCAAAACAGCAGAAGCCGCCCCCTGCCTTTCACAAAAAACTCATTAATACCCTTTCTGTCAGATTTGACAAGAAAAAAATGCCTGTACCAGATCCTGGCACACACTATGGCAATCAACGCCATGATACCAGCCGGGAGCGTTACGCCTAAGCGCGACAGCCATTGTCCCGGTGCTTTCCCGGGTTTTGCTTTCCGCAGCTGTCGTAAAAAATGATTGACAAAAAATCTTAAATGGTTTAACCATTAACCCCATCAAATTGACATGATCCCTGTATCATTATTAATCAGTCAGGAGCGCATATGACCCGCAACAGAATAGAAAACCACCCGGTATTGACGGTGCCTGAAACCAGGGCAGTCCCGTTCTACTGGAATAAAACAAAATTATCGGCCCGGGAAAACGAGGTGATCTCCTCGGCCCTGTTTGCCCATGACATCAAGATTTTCGGTCATCACCACAAGGACGGATCCGCCCAGGGAATTTTCTGCGCCAACGGCCAGTGCGCCCAGTGCACGGTGATCGCCAACGGGATCCCGGTCAAGGCCTGCATGACCCGGGTGACGGAAAACATGGTCGTGGAAAGCGTGGAAGGCCTGCCCCGGCTGCCGGAAATGGATGCGATCCCCCCGATTTCAGATATCGAACACCTGGCCACGGACGTGCTGATCATCGGCGGGGGCCCGGCCGGGCTGTCCGCGGCCCTGCAGCTGGAAGCCCACGGGGTGACGGCCATCCTGGTGGATGACAAGGACCGGCTCGGTGGCAAACTGGTGCTGCAGACCCACAAGTTTTTCGGGTCGGTGGAAGATTCCCATGCCGGCATGCGGGGCATGGACATCGGAAAAATGCTGGCGGACCAAGTGGAAGCCGCCCCTCACATCCAGGTGTGGAAAATCAGCACGGCCCTGTATGTGTTTGACGACAAAAAAACGGGCATCCTCAAGGACGGGGTG
>DATHSR010000529.1:0-7856 GCA_035464035.1 Desulfotignum sp.
TTTTCAGAAGCCAGCTTGATCTGGGCCAGGGTCTGGTTGGAAAAGCTGTTGCTCATGACAAAACTGGGGTGACCGGTGGCGCATCCCAGGTTCACCAGGCGGCCTTCAGCCAGGACAATAACGGACCGGCCCGATTCCAGCACCCATTTGTCCACCTGGGGCTTGATATGGATCCGCTGGGCTTTAGGGTTGCCGGTCAGATAGGACATTTCTATCTCATTATCAAAATGGCCGATGTTGCAGATAATCGCCTCATCTTTCATCTGGGCGATGTGCTCCCCTGTGATGACATGGTAGTTGCCGGTGGCGGTGACAAAAATATCCCCCCTGGGGGCAGCCTGCGCCATGGTCACCACTTCAAAGCCTTCCATGGCGGCCTGGAGAGCGCAGATGGGATCGATTTCCGTGACCAGAACAATGGCACCGTATCCTTTCATGGACGCGGCACACCCTTTGCCCACATCCCCGTAACCGGCGATCACCACGGTTTTCCCGGCGATCATCACATCCGTGGCCCGTTTGATCCCGTCGGCCAGAGATTCTCTGCACCCATAGAGATTGTCGAACTTGGATTTGGTGACCGAATCGTTGACATTGATGGCCGGAAACAGCAGCTCTTTTCTTGCGGCCAGCTGGTACAAACGGTGAACCCCGGTGGTGGTTTCTTCTGACACCCCCCGGATTGATCCGGCAATCCGGTGCCATTTTTCCGGATCCCGGGCATGGGATACCCGCAGACGGTCCATCAGGCAGCGTTCATCCTGGCTGTGGGTGGGTCTGGACAGCAGAGAAGGTTCTTTTTCCACTTTGACGCCCTGGTGTACAAACAAGGTGGCGTCACCGCCGTCATCCACGATCAGGTCCGGGCCGGAGCCGTCCGGCCATAGAAGGGCCTGTTCCGTGCACCACCAGAACTCCTCCAGGGTTTCACCCTTCCAGGCAAAAACCGCAGCAGTGCCTTTTTGGGCGATGGCGGCGGCGGCATGGTCCTGGGTGGAAAAGATATTGCAGGAAGCCCACCGGATATCGGCACCCAGTTCATACAGGGTATCGATGAGCATGGCGGTCTGTATGGTCATGTGAAGGCTGCCCATGATCTTGAGACCCTTCAGCGGTTTTTCCGGGCCGTATTTTTCCCGGATGGCCATCAGGCCCGGCATCTCTTTTTCAGACAGCTGCATGTCCTTGCGGCCTTCTTCGGCCAGATTGATATCCTTGACCTTGTACTTTAACGACAGATCAAGATCAATATATGAAGATGATTTGGCTTGCTGTAACATTTGCTGAACTCCTTGTTTTTTACTTATCACTGTTTTGCGAGGGCCTTTAAGATAATTGTAAACAGCTGCCGGAAAGCGGCCGTGCCTGTATTTTCAAGCAGCCGTTCATGATGGGGTCAAGCTAAAGTCCTGCCATCTCGCGGATCTGGCTGGCCTTGTCGGTTCTTTCCCAGTAAAAATCCGGATCATTGCGGCCGAAATGGCCATAAGCTGAAGTTTTCCGATAAATTGGCCGCAGCAGATCCAGGGTTTTGATAATGGCGGCCGGCCGCAGATCAAACACCTCTCTGATGATACTGATCGTTTTTGACACAGAAATTTTCCCGGTGCCCATGAAATCCACCATCAAAGAGACCGGTTGTGCCACACCGATGGCATAGGCCACCTGAACCTCACATTTGTCTGCGATACCGGATGCCACCAGATTTTTTGCCACATACCGTCCCATGTATGAGGCACTTCTGTCCACCTTGGAGGGGTCTTTTCCGGAAAAGCATCCCCCGCCGTGGCTGCCCTGGCCCCCATAGGTATCCACGATGATTTTCCGGCCGGTCATACCGCAGTCCCCCATGGGGCCGCCGATGACAAACCGGCCCGTGGGATTGACAAAAAAACGGGTATCCCCGTCCATCATCTCACCGGGGATGGTTTTCTGGATCACCTCTTTGATCACGGCGGTCTTCAGGTCGTCATAGGTGATGTCATCAGAATGCTGGGTAGAGACCACCACTGCATCCACCCGCTCGGGCCTGCCGTTCCGGTATTCAATGGTTACCTGGGATTTGCCGTCCGGCCTGAGAAAATCCAGTGCCCCGTTTTTTCTCACCTGGGTGAGACGCTTGGTCAGCTTGTGGGCCAACAAAATAGGCATGGGCATCAGTTCTTCGGTCTCGTTGGTGGCAAACCCGAACATGATTCCCTGGTCGCCGGCCCCCTGCTCCTTGTACAGGCCGTCCCCTTCGTTCACGCCCTGGGCGATGTCCGCCGACTGCTGGTCAATGCTGGTGATAACCGCGCAGGTTTTCCAGTCAAACCCCATGGTGGAGGAATTGTAACCGATTTGCCGGATGGTGTTTCTGACCACTTCTGGAATATCCACATAACAGTCGGTGGTAATTTCTCCGGCAACCATGGCAAGGCCGGTGGTCACCAGTGTCTCGCAGGCCACCCGGCAGCGTTTATCCTGTGCCATAATGGCATCCAGAATGCTGTCTGATATGGCGTCGGCCACTTTATCGGGATGACCTTCTGTTACGGATTCAGATGTAAACAGGTATGAATTTTTTTCTGACATGTTATAGCTCCTAATAAAACGATGTTGGATAAAATTGGATCCTGCATTGACCGTCATATTTAAATTTATTTCTTAATAACCGATTCAAGCCAACTTGTCAATAGTTATCCAGCAATATATCAAGATATGTTTATATTTTGTTTAGTTCATAAAAACCTTGATCTTTCCCCGATTTTTTTTTATGATCAGATCTGACCTCTTAATTTTCTGGAGAAATTACGTTGACAGCCCCATTATACAACAAGCGCATTACAGGAATCGGTTCCGCCCTGGTGGACATCCTCATCGATGAATCAGATGAGTTTTTAACAAAAATGGACAAGAAAAAAGGCGGTATGACCCTGGTGGGCTCCGGCGATATCGAAACCATCCTGGCCAAAACCGATAAAGCGCCCGCCATTGTGCCCGGCGGGGCTGCCTGCAACACCATCATCGGTGTGGGCAAACTGGGGGGTGATGCCCAATTTATCGGCAGGCGGGGCAATGACAACTTCGGCACCCTGTTTGAAGATGCCCTGCGCTCCGCCCGGGTGGAACCCCGGCTCACCCTGTCCCCCTCTCCCACCGGCAGCGTGATCTCAGTGATCACCCCTGATGCCCAGCGGTCCATGTTCACCTATCTCGGCGCATCCACGGAGATGGAGCCGGACCGGATCACCCCGGAACTGTTCGCCGGCACCGCCATCACCATGGTGGAAGGGTATCTGCTGTTCAATCCGGACCTGATGATGGCAGCGATAAAGGCGGCTAAAAAAGCCGGGGCCATGATCGCCCTGGATTTGGCCAGCTTTGAGGTGGTCAATGCCTGCCGGGACATTCTGCGCCGTATCATCAGAGACTATGTGGACATTCTGATTGCCAACGAAGATGAGGCCGAGGCCTACACCGGATACCGCAATGAAAAAAATGCGCTTCAGGCCCTGTCTGCGCACGTGACCTACGGGGTATTGAAACTGGGGGAAAACGGCAGCCGCATCGCTTTCAACGGCACCACCACAGGAATCGATGCTGTTTCCGGATCAGCGGTCATTGACACCACCGGTGCCGGTGACCTGTGGGCCGCTGGATTCCTTTTCGGCATTGCCAACGGATTTTCCATTGAAAAAAGCGGTGTTTTGGCATCTGCCTGCGGGTACGAGGTATGCCAGGTAAAGGGGGCCCAGATACCTGAACAGGGATGGCAGCGCATCCGGGCCCTGATTTAGCTCAGATTCATCCTTTTTCAAACACCTGCCTGTAGACTTCCCTGTAAGTTTTCACAAACGAGAAATCAATTCCCTCCTTGATATGGTCCGGCAGTTTTTCAAACTCACTGCTGCACCCGTCCGGCAGGATGATCTCATGGATTCCGGACCGCCGGGCGGCAATGATTTTTTCCTTGATCCCCCCGACCGGCAGCACCTTGCCGGTGAGGGTTATTTCACCGGTCATGGCCAGTGGACGGGTGATGGCCTGCCCACGGCCCAAGGATACCAGCGCCGTGGTAATGGTAATCCCGGCACTGGGGCCGTCCTTTGGCGTGGCCCCTTCGGGCACATGCAGGTGAATGAAGGCATCGTCAAAATAATCCGGATCAATACCAAAGGTTTTGGGATTGGCCCGGACATGGGACAGCGCGATGGAGGCGGACTCCTGCATGACATCCCCCAGCTTTCCGGTCAGTTTGATGCCCGACCCCTTGTTGTGAACCTTGACGGCTTCGATGGGCAGGGTCACCCCGCCCAGGGCGGTCCAGGCAAGGCCTGTGGCAATGCCCACCCCCTGCATCTGTTTTTCCTTCTTGAACACCGGCAGCCCCAGGTATTCCTCCAGGGATTTCACGGTGACCCGGATCCGTTTTTTATTTTCCTTGAGAATGGTGACAATGCTCTTGCGGATGATCTTGTTGAGCTGTTTTTCCAGACCCCGGACCCCGGCTTCCCTGGCATAACCTTCAATCAGATGACGGATGGTGGGATCGGTGATGGTGATGGTGGAGGCTGCCACCTTGTTGCGTTTGAGCAGTTTGGGCCACAGATGCTTTCTGGCGATTTCTATTTTTTCTTCGGTGATGTACCCGGACAGATTGATCCGGTCCATGCGGTCCAGCAGCGGCGGCGGAATGGTGTCCAGGGTGTTGGCCGTACAGATGAACAGCACCTTGGACAGATCGATGCGCAGATCCATGTAATGGTCCAGAAATTCGGCATTCTGTTCCGGATCCAGCACCTCCAGCAGGGCCGATGCCGGATCTCCCTGGTAGGAAGCCCCGATCTTGTCCACTTCATCGAGCATGATCACCGGATTGGCCACCTTGGTGTCTTTGAGTGCCTGGACCATTTTGCCGGGCAACGCACCCACATAGGTCCGCCGGTGTCCTTTGATCTCCGCCTCATCCCGCATGCCGCCCAGGCTGAACCGGTAAAACTTTCTGCCCAGGGTCTCGGCAATGGATTTTCCGATGGAGGTTTTCCCCACCCCCGGCGGCCCCACAAACAGAATGATGGAGCCGGACACATCCTTCTTATAAACCCCTGCGGCAAAAAACTCAATGATCCGCTCCTTGACATCGGACAGCCCGGCATGGTCCCGGTCCAGAACTTGTTCCGCCCGATGGATGTCGATATTGTCCTCTGAATACACCCCCCAGGGAAACGAGGTGATCCAGTCCAGATAATTTCGGGTCACCCCGTACTCTGATGATCCGGTTTCCAGAACCGACAGTTTTTCAATTTCCTCCTCAAACCGTTTCACCACATGTTCGGGTGGATTCAGTTCAGCAAACCGTTCCTTGAACCGGTCCACATCCGATGTTTTGTCATCCTTCTGGATGCCCAGTTCCTTCTGAATGGCTTTGAGCTGTTCTCTCAAAAAGAACTTGCGCTTGTTTTCATCCACCTGGGTATTGATATCCTTGCGGATCTGGGTCTGCAGCTTGGCGATCTCGATCTCTTTTTGCAGCAGCATCAGGACCCGCTTCATGCGTTCGATCACCGACTCGGTTTCCAGAATTTCCTGGAGCACATCCCCGGACGCCGTGGTGATGCCGGCGGCAAAGTCAGTCAAAGGAGACGGCTGATCCGGGCTGAACCGGCCCAGGTACTGTTTGAGTTCTTCAGAATACAACGGGTTCAGGGACAACAGCTGCTTGATGGAGCTGATAATGGAAATGGCATAGGCCTTGAGTTTGTCCTCGTCTTCTTCCAGTGGCTTGAAATATTCCACCTGAGCCACAAACGGCGGCTTGTCCGACAGAAACTTCTTGATCTTGAACCGTTCCAGGCCCTGGGCAATGAACTGAATATTGCCGTCCACCTCCACCATGTTCAATATTCTGACAACACATCCCACCTTGGGGAAATCCTCTTTATACACATATTTGCCCTTCACTTCAGACAGGTAGCTCAGTCCCAGCAGGTGGTGGGAATCATTCACCGCTTTGACCAGGGTCTCTTCCCACCGCTGCTTGTTCACCACCAGCGGCTGCACCTGTGCCGGCAGATGGGGCCGGCCGGTAATGGGCACCAGGTAAAGAATATCGGGTTTATGGCTCTGACGGATAAGCTGGCCCCCGGGGTTCTGCTGCTTCTCCTCGGCCTGTATTTCTTCTTCAGTCTCTCCATTCACAATTTCAGGGGTAATGGGCTTGTTCTCATCGGTCATATATCACCTCAGCTCTCATTAGCGTTTGTTTTTCACAATGATTATACTATAATATTGATTCTTCCCATGACAACCCCAAAAAGAAATATCAGCAGCGGCCGGGGGTTCCACATTTTGCGACAAACGCAGCCCGGTTCTTGTCAAGCCGACGCCGGATTCATTTTTTTAAAAGTGCTCAACGCCGTTGCCACCATGCCGGTCAAATCGCCGACATTATTTGGAATGATAAGAGTGTTGGAGGTTTTTGCCAGTTTTCCGAACTCGGTAACGTATTGTTCCGCCACACGCAGGTTGGCCGCTGCCGTTCCTCCGTCCGCCTGAAGCTGTTCCGCTATCAGGTTAAGCCCTTCCGCAGTCGCCTGGGCAATTGCCAGGATTTCCTTTGCCCGGCCTTCTGCCTCGTTGATACGCCGTTGTTTTTCACCTTCTGAACGCAGAATAGCATCCTGGCGGTCACCTTCCGCCCGGTTGATGGTCGCTTGACGTTCTTCAAATGTTTTGTCCAGGTCTATTTTTCCGATACAGGACCGCAACGTGGTCTGGGCAAGCTGTGAAGACGCCATGCGGTAATCGTTGATGCCATAGGCCGCCAGCTTGCTGTCCATGACCTGCAGATAGATCAGGCCGTCAACTTCCACAGTGACATTGTCCTTGGTAATGCATGTCTGACTGGGGATGTCGATCACTTCCTCCTTTAACGAATACTTGTATGCCACCCTGTCCAGAAATGGAAATAGCAGATGAAATCCCGCTATCGCCTGATCGGACACCGCATCCCACAGAGTGCCCCCGAACATGATACGCCCGCTGGCCTGCGGAGAAATGCGCTTTACCACCCTGACATGTTCTCCCTTTGGAAAATCATCAAAATGAATTTCCGGGTGCCCGGATGAAAACCCGTGGAAAATTTTCATGAACCATTTTCTGAGAAAAATGATCGATAACAGTGTAGCCGCGATGAATAGCGCTATCTGCTGCGGGACCGTCAATGTCCATATCAGCAGAGCACCTGCCACAACCAGACAGCCGACCCCCATGAAAATGATGACGAATCCAGGCAGAAACAGCTCCAGAAAAGCCAAAACGATCCCGATGATAAACCAGATAAGCCATGCTGAAAACAGCGAACCCATGCCGAAGGCCTCCGTGATTTTTGCTGTAATGTCTTTGGAGCGCAGCTGTTCTTCTTTCCATAAGCTGCCTGAAAAAAAATGGCAAGGGTATTTACTCCGGACAGAGGCAAAAAAATAAGACGTAAAAGAATCAAAGGATGTTGCCAGAGCATACGGACACAGTGACTGGAAAGGGTGTCCAAAAACACAAAAAGGGGCAGCGCCGAACGCTGAACCCCTTAGTTTCTTTGGTAGCGGGGGAAGGATTTGAACCAACGACCTTCGGGTTATGAGCCCAAAACCGGGCAAATACCCTATCTTACCTAATGATAAAAAACGCTTGATATTAAAGGGTTTTATGTGCTATATTGGATTTTCAAGATACCAGAAAATACCACCATATAACCCCTGAAGGTTGGAAATAGGGTTGGAAAACAAAAACGGAGGAAAGCCAATGTCCAAGCGGATTAAGACAGAAAAACCAGGTGTTTTTTACCGGATTTCTGACCGGGTTGGCGGACCCGGTAC
>DATHSR010000530.1:0-1655 GCA_035464035.1 Desulfotignum sp.
CCAGGCATGCCGCCACCATGGCTGCGATCTCCCGGTCCCGGACATCCGGATACCGGTACAAAAACAGCAATGGATCCGGGTCCACAAACGACCGGCGGGTATACGTGTCATACAGGTGATCCAGTTTTTTTTTCAGCTGCCGGGGCATGGTTGCTTCTTTGTCTCAATCATTTCGGGTTGATCCATTCGGGGTTGGCAGACGGTACCTGCCCGTTGAATATAAACCGGTTCACCGGCAAATGCAACGGCCGGCTTTATCCTGAATTTCCATAAATTTTACCTTGACTCTGTTTTGTGGATGGGCGTAATATAATTTCTTTTCATATGATCCCAATCAAGGAGTTTTACAATGCTGCGGGCAAAAAAAATCGGCTTCATCGGCGGCGGAAACATGGGGGAGGCCCTGGTGTCAGGACTTGTACTTTCCCAGGCCACCCGTCCGGAAAACATCATCTGCTCAGACATCGATCCGGAGCTGCTGGAAGCCATTCAAAAAAAATATGGGGTGAACACTACCCCTGACAATCTGGAGGTGGTCAGACAGTCAGATATCATTGTTTATGCCGTCAAGCCCCAGATTCTGGGCATGGTGCTCAAACAGACCGCACCGGCCCTGGATGAGACCAAACTGATCATCTCCATTGCCGCTGGTGTGCCCCTGGCCGCCATTGCCATCGGGCTGCAGAAAAAACTGCGCCTGATCCGGGCCATGCCAAATATCTGCGCCTTTGTCAAGGAAAGCGCCACCGCCATCGCCGCCGGGGAATATGTACAGGAAAACGATGTGGCTGAAGCCCGGGCCATCTTCAACTCGGTTGGGAAAACCGTGTTCATCCACGAGAATGTTCTCATGGATGCCTTCACCGGGCTGAGCGGCAGCGGTCCAGCCTATATTTTCACCATCGTGGATGCCATGGCCGACGCCGGGGTAAAGATGGGGCTGTCCCGGAAAGACGCTCTGTTTTTATCCACCCAGACCGTTCTGGGGTCTGCCCGGCTGCTCATGGAATCCAAAGAGCACCCCGGCCAGCTCAAGGACCGGGTGGCTTCCCCCGGCGGGACCGCCATTGCCGGAATTCACACCCTGGAACAGGGGGGACTTCGCACCACCCTCATCAATGCGGTGGAGTCAGCCACCAAACGGTCCAAGGAACTGGGAGAAATGATGGTCAAAGATTTCATCGAAAACAACAAAAACGGCAAATAACCGGCCATAAAAAAACCGGGTGCCTTGCGCACACAGTCACAAGACACCCGGTTCCTGGCAATGGAACTTTAAAGGAGGCGGTTATGGGTTAAACTTCAAGTTCCTTTTTGAGCCAGTCCCGAATATTTCCCTCCACGGCATACACCCCTTTGTATCTGCCGATACCCTGCATGAACTCTCGTTCAAGGGCTTTGGGCAATGAAAAATTTCCCAGTTCCTCTGAGTCAAACCCCTTTCTGCGCACCAGGGTCACAATCGGTGGGTTTTTCCAGGTATTGATCACAAAATAAACGGTTTCATTGCTGTTATCCCGTGAATTGTAGTAGGACTGGGACCTGAGGGGCCCCCACTCCAAGTGGAGTGCAATGGCCTCTTCAGGCGTCATCTCCCAGTCCACCGAATTCAACAGATTGTAATTTTTTTTGATATCACCCAGTTTCATATCACA
>DATHSR010000531.1:0-2793 GCA_035464035.1 Desulfotignum sp.
CATCCCATGGCAATCCCGGCTTCCACAGCCAGTCGGCGGGTCACGTCCGATGGCAGGATGCGTTCCCTGTAGGGTGCCGGCGCTTTTTCAAACCACTCCCAGGAGGGCATGGACACCACGGATGCCGCAATGCCGTGTTCCTTTTCCAGGACCTCTGCCGCCTTCAGGCTGACATGGACCTCCGACCCGGTGGCGATCAGGATCATATCCGCCTGGATCCCCTTGTCCCGGAGGGTGTAGGCCCCGTAATGGAACTCACCGTCCCGCTGGGACACATCCAGGATGGGCAGTTTCTGGCGGCTCAGAATCAGGGCTGTGGGCGAATTGATGGTGGTCAGGGCCTGTTTCCAGGCCAGGGCGGTTTCATTGGCATCGGCCGGCCGCACCACGTTGAGCCCGGGGATGGCCCGCAGGGCCGCCAGGTGCTCCACGGGCTGGTGGGTGGGGCCGTCTTCGCCCACCGCCACGCTGTCATGGGTGAACACATAGATCAACGGCAGCTTCATCAGGGAGGCCAGGCGGATGGCAGGCCGCATGTAATCGGCAAACACCAGAAAGGTGCCGCCATAGGGACGGACCCCGGAGTGCAGGTACATGCCGGCCATGACCGCGCCCATGGCATGTTCTCTGACACCGAACCTTAGGTTGCGGCCCGCCCGGGCATTTTTCTGAAATTCCGTCGAGCAGGTCAGATAGGTCTTGTTGGACGGCGCCAGGTCGGCGGACCCGCCCATGAGCGCGGGCAGGTTCGGGGCAATGGCGTTGAGCACCTTGCCGGAAGCGGCCCGGGTGGCCACCGGGGCATCGGAGGTTGAAAATACAGGGATCTCCTTGTCCCAGCCCTGGGTAAGGAACCCGCTCACGGCATCCACGAACAGGGCTGCTTCCGCAGGACAGGCATCCTTGAAGGCGGTGAACCGATCCTGCCAGGCGTTTTCAAATTTTTCACCAGCTGCCTGTGCCTTGCGGGTATGGTCCAGCACCCCGTCCGGCACATGAAATGTCAAGTCCTCGGGGGCGCCGTAGAATTTTTTCACCAGCCGGATCTCTTCGTCTCCCAAGGGCGCGCCATGGGCATCGGCCGTATCCTGCTTGTTGGGGCTGCCATAGGCGATATGGGTTCTGATCTTGATCAAGGAGGGCCGGTCCTTTTCATCTTTGCCCGCCTGGATGGCGGCCTGGATCGCATCCAGGTCGTTGCCGTCCGCCACTTCTTTCACATGCCAGTGCATGGCGGCAAACTTGTCTGCCACGTTTTCCGTGAACGCGATATCTGTGGCCCCTTCAATGGTGATGTGGTTGTCGTCATAGATCAGGATCAGCTTTCCCAGGCCCAGGTGGCCGGCCAGGGATGCGGCTTCCATGGCCACCCCTTCCATGAGGTCCCCGTCTCCGCACATGCAGAAGGTGTGATGATCGATGAGTGCCCTGTCATCCCTGTTGAACCGGGCCGCCAGGTGCTGTTCGGCAATGGCCATGCCCACGGCATTGGCAATGCCCTGGCCCAGGGGGCCGGTGGTGGTTTCCACCCCCGGGGTGTCCCCGTATTCCGGATGTCCCGGGGTTCTAGAGCCCCACTGCCGGAAATTTTTCAGATCCGCCAGATCCAGCCCATACCCGAACAGGTACAGCAGGCTGTAGAGCAATGATGAGGCATGCCCGCCGGACAGGACAAACCGGTCCCGGTCGATCCAGGCCGGATTTTTAGGGTTGTGTCTCAGAAACCGGGAAAACAGCACATAGGCTGCCGGGGCCAGGCCCATGGGCGCGCCGGGATGGCCGGAATTGGCTTTCTGCACCGCATCCATGCAAAGAGTTCTGATGGTGGTGATGGTCAGCTGGTCAATGTTGTTTGTGGCGTCGGCCATGATATGTTTCTCCTGTTCAATGACGTGGGTAAGGGTATGGATTTACAAAGCTCTCATGAATTCAGGCTTGAGACGGATCTTGCCGCTCAGGGCCCGGGCGATCTGGTCCAGGGTCTTTTCCTTGTCTCTGGGAAGCCGGGCCCGGACGGGCAGGTAATTGGAGGCATGGTTGGCGTGAAACAGCCCGTCGGTCAGGTGGGTGGATGCGATCATCTGCCCCAGTTCCGCCAGCATCTCCATGGGGTCGGGCAGCTGGAACCGCCCGGCCTGATGGTCGGCATGCAGCTCGGTGCCGGGAATCAGCATCAGGCTCAGCGCCCCCACATAATCCGGGTCGATTTCCGACAGAACCCGGCCGGTTTCCGTTGCATGGACCAGGGAGCGTTCTTTTCCGGCCAGGCCCACCAGCACGGTGACCGACAGCTGGATTCCAGCCTGTTTCACCCGTTTTCCCATGCGGATCATCTTGTCTGCGGTGGCGCCTTTGCAGATGTCGGCCAGGACCTGGTCATCACCGGATTCCAGGCCCATGTAGGCGATGCCCACACCCAGGGATTGGAGTTCTGCCAGTTCTTCATCGGTTTTCATGCCGATGCCCTTGGTATTGGCATAGACCCCGACCCGCTCCACCCAGGGAAGCCGGTCCCGGATCCGTTCCAGAATGGGGACAAGCCGCTTCATGGGCACGATCATGGCATCGCCGTCACAGATGAACAGCCGCTTTTGCCGGGAAAAATGGGCCCGGGCATACTCGATGTCCTGGAAAATGACATTATCTTTTTTAATGGTGAACCGCTTGTCCCGGAAGGTGCCGCAAAAGGTGCACTTGTTGTGGGAACACCCCAGGGTGACCTGAAGCAGGATGCTGTCCGCTTCGCTGGGGGGCCGTATGATCATTCCTTCGTAATGCATGAGATAATTTTCC
>DATHSR010000532.1:0-5100 GCA_035464035.1 Desulfotignum sp.
CAAAAAGGAACGCAAAGCCCTGGCTGCCGTGGATTTCGCCATCAGAGAAATGATTCATGATGCGGCAGGCAACCCGGTGCTCAAGGAGGTGTCCGACCGGCTGTATACCCAGACATTCCGGTTGTGGTACGTGGTCATGGACAAAGGGGACTGGAACGAGGAAGTCCGGTGCATGGTCGAAGAAATCGATGAACTGTCGCAGCTGATCAGCGAAAAAAACACCCATCAGCTCGGATCAGTCAGAAGAAATAGAATTACCAATCATTTTGAACGGCTTCGGCACAAATTCTTCAACCGGGCTGTATAACGGTCTCCGTCGGTATCCGTTCAGATCCATCCCTTGTTTGGTCCCTCGGGTTACCGCTCATCCAGCGCCAGTCTGACACCAAATCCGATAAACACCATTCCGGACAGTTTCTGCATCCAGATACTGATTCGCCTGTTTTTCCGGAGGGTCTGTGTCATACGGGTAGCCGCCCGGGTCAAAACCAGGCACCAGAGGGTTCCGGTGAACAGAAAAGTGCCCCCCAGAACCAGAAAAGGCAAAGGGCCTTGTGCATCTGACGGGTTGATGAACTGGGGAAGAAAAGACAAGAAGAACAATGCCACCTTGGGGTTGAGAACATTGGTGACCACACCCTGCCTGTAAATGGTCATCAGGTCGTTGTGTGAAAAGCGGTGGTGAGCGCCTTCAAACAGCGGAGATGCGGTGCGCAGTGTGCGGATGCCCAGAAAAATCAAGTAAAGCGCGCCGGCCCATTTAACCATGAAAAAAGCTGCGGCAGAAGTGGAAAGGATCAGAGACAGGCCAAAAGCGGCGGCCAGAACATGGATCACGCATCCGGACATGATGCCGGCCACAGATACCAGTCCGGCCCGGCTTCCCTGGGCAATGCTCCGGGTCAGAATATAAAGGGTGTCCGATCCGGGCGTCAGGTTCAGGAGAATGGCGGCAGCAACGAATCCGGTATAGTTCTCAATGCCGAACAAAGCGCTTCCTTATCAATGGATATGGATGGGGCAATCAACCCTGGGGATGCAGCCAGATTTCCCGATCCGTGAAATTTAAATTCAGTCAAACAGTGCATTGACAAACCGGACCGGATCAAATTCCTGGAGATCGTCCGGACGTTCTCCCACGCCGATATATCTTATGGGCAGGTTCATGGTGCTGGCCACTGCCGCCACAATACCCCCTTTGGCCGTGCCGTCCAGCTTGGTCAAGGCCAGCTGGGTCAGGGGCACCGCCTCGTTGAAAGTTTTTGCCTGGGATATGGCGTTCTGGCCGGTGGTGGCATCCAGCACCATGAGCACCTCATGGGGGGCACCGGGCATTTTTCTGGCCACCGTTCGCTGAATCTTCTTGAGTTCCTCCATCAGATTTTTCTGGGTATGGAGCCGGCCGGCGGTGTCGATAAGCAGCACATCCATTCCTCTGGCCATGGCGGCCTCCACTGCGTCATATGCTACAGCGGCCGGGTCGGCTCCCTGTTTGTGCCGGACAATGGACGCCCCTGCCCGCTGTGCCCAGATCTCCACCTGTTCAATGGCAGCGGCTCTGAAGGTATCGGCTGCGGCAATGAGCACTTTTTTGCCCTGACGGGTAAACCGTGCGGCCAGTTTGCCCAAGGTGGTGGTTTTCCCGGTGCCGTTCACGCCCACCACCATGATCACATGGGGACGGGTCAGGGCAGGGGAGGCAGGCGGGTCCGGCTGTGGCGGGAAAAGCGCGGCTATTTCCTCCTTGAGAACCGTTTTCAACTGGTCTGCCGTGGTCAGGCGGCCGGCCCGTTTTCTAATCTGCGCCATCAGCTCACAGGTGATATCCATGCCCAGATCCGCGGTGATCAGCAATTCTTCCAGCTCATCAAACAGGGCGTCATCAATTTTCCGGGCGGATCCGAACAACTGGTTGATATCGGTGGTCAATACCGCCCGGGTTTTGGCCAGACCGTTTTTCAACCGGCTGAAAATGCCGGTGTCAGACGGTTTTTTCTCCGGGTCCTTTTTTTTGAACAGATTGAAAGTCAAACGTGTTTCTCCTTAAGGCTGGCAGGTCTTTTCTTGCAACCGGTGCGTCATCGATCTTTTACATCGTTTGCCCCATCAAATCAACCCCTGTGACAATCACCGGCAAGACGGTTGTATTTACAAGGAGTTAAAAAATCCTGTTGAACGCCTGTAAACAATGTGCCGGATGTGTCTGTTTCGATTGGCTGCCGGCCTGCCGCCAAGGATGCAGATGATAGAATGAATCACGGTGTCGCGGGTCTGCTCCCGGGGGCGGTCAGGATTCACTTTACTTTCAGGGAACAGACCGGTAAATTACCGGATAAAACCGAACAGGATCAAATTTGATATTTAATGAAAATATGATCATGATACAGGAGGTTACATGACGTTTCAAACCGCCCGAAAAAATCTGCTGAATCATCCTGTCATCGACAGGCAGACAGCAGATTCAAGTCTGGAAACCCTGGATAGGCAGCGGTTTGAGCCCCGCCGCATCAAGGTGTTCGATTCCGGGTTCACCCGGCTGGATGACCAGCCCCGGTATCGATTCGCAAATAACCGGGAAGCTGAAAGAAGTTTGCCCGACATTATCAACAATCCAGTGCACAAGGTCACCTGCCGGCCCGATATGTCTGACGATGAGAAAAAAACATTCTGCTGCACACGGCGTATCGGGGTGGTTTTTTCCGGCGGGGCTACTCCGGGAGGTCACAACGTCATTGCCGGCCTGTTCGACGCGCTGACAGAAAATCACCCGGATTCCCGGCTGTTCGGATTTATTCTGGGGCCGGTCGGGCTTTTGGAGTCCAGTTATGTGGAGATCAACAAAGAGATGGTGGATGCCCACCGGAACATGGGCGGGTTTTCCATGATCAAAACCGGCCGGACCAAGATCGACACAAAAAATAAAATGGATCAGGCCCTCAATACCTGCCTGTCCCTTGATCTGGATGGCCTGGTGATTATCGGAGGCGATGATTCCAACACCAATGCCGCGTTTCTTGCCCAGCATTTCAAGGCTGCCGGCATCCGGGTCATCGGGGTTCCCAAGACCATTGACGGCGATATTCAGGTTAAAACCGATGACGGCACCTGTCTTCTGGCGGTTTCCTTTGGGTTTCATTCAGCGGCCCGGGCATTTTCCCAGAACATCAGCCACCTGGCATCAGATGCGGCCTCGGATGTGAAATACTGGCACGTGTGCAAGGTCATGGGACGCGTCGCCAGCCACCTGACTCTGGAGACCGTCCTGCAGACCCACGCCAACCTGGCGTTTATCGGTGAGGAGCTGGCCGAATACATGGATGACGCACGCCTTGAAAAGACTGAAAAAAGCGGTGAGACCGATTATACCGCCTTTGGCATCACCCTTCGCCACCTGTCCCGGGTGATCTGTGATGCCATTGTGAGGCGGGCCGCCTTCGGGAAAAACTATGGGGTGATGATCATTCCCGAAGGCATTCTTGAATTTATCAATGAGATTCAGATATTCATCATCAAGCTCAACAAGATCATCGCAGATTTCAATGCCATCCATGACCTGGATTTTCACCGCACCTTTCCTTCCCTGAACGAAAAACTGGATTACCTGCGCCGTATCAGTCAGGGGATGATGGACAAGACCCGATTTCCCATCTGGAACCTGCGGGATGACGAGCTGTTCAATCAGCTGCCCGGTTTTTTCCAGGCCGGTCTGCTGGTGGAACGGGACCTGCATGGCAATTTCCAGTTTTCCCAGGTGAGAACCGAAAAGATCATCATGGATATGGTCAGAGAGTACCTGGGGGCATTAAAAGAGCAGGGCAGGTATAAAATCGGGATCGAAAAGGCTTACTACCGCTCATTCATGGCAGCCCGGAACCTGGACCCGGACCGGTTTGCCACGGCCCTGTTCACGGATCCCCAGGCCGATTTTCTGCTGGTCAACTCCCGGATCATCTCGTTGAAGACCCTGAAGCAGGCCCTGCGCAACGCCGGTCTGATAGATGCCGAGGATGAGATCCCCGGTCCGGTAAAGGAAATTTTCCGCCGGTCTGAACCGGATTTCAAAATCCAGACCCATTTTTACGGGTATGACGGCCGGGGAAGCGATCCCACAGCGTTCGACTGTCATTATGCATACAATCTAGGGTTGACGGCGTTTCATCTGATTGCCCATGGCGCCACCGGCCAGATGGCCGGCATCAAGAACCTGGAGCACCCTTTTGAAAACTGGGAACCCATCGGAATTCCCATTGCACGGCTGATGCACCTGGAAGAACGCAAAGGCAGGCTGGCGCTGGTGATGGAAAAAAAGCTGGTGGACCTGTCCTCCACTGCCTTTCAGGTATTTTCGGCATTGCGTGAAAAATGGCTGGCTGCCGGACCCGGAGCCGACCATTACCGAAGACCCGGACCTGTGAAATGCTGGGGCAGTACCGAGGAAGAGCGGCCCATCACCCTGACCCTCAATGCCATGGACCTCCGGCCGTAAAGGGGTCAAAAAAAATGAGGATGGGTCTCAAGGCGGCAAACAACCCGTGAAAGCTGTCACCATGTCATGGCGTTTTTTTGGGCTGGTAGGAACACAGAGGTTCTTCGGCCAGGTAGCTGCCGGTGGCTTCATAGGCCCTGGCCCGGCATCCGCCGCACACCCGCTTGTATTCACAGATGCCGCACTTGTCCGCCAGTTTTGAAAAATCGCGCAGTTCATTGAAAACAGTGGAATTTTCCCAGACCTCTGCAAAGGACTGCTGCCGGATATCCCCGCAGGTCACATCCAGAAATCCGCAGGTCTGTACACGGCCCACATGGGAGATGAAACAAAATCCGGTTCCGGCCAGACAGCCTCTGGTGACGGCATCCAGGCCATGGAATTCAAAACTGACCTTTTTGCCTTCTGCATGGGCCCGCTGACGCAGTATCCGGTAATAATGGGGGGCACAGGTGGCCTTGAGCTGAAGCGGGGTCTTGTCCCGCTGATCATAGAACCAGTTCAAAGTTTTTTCATATTCCTCTGCATCAATGGCTGAATCCACAATGTATTTGCCCCGTCCTGTGGGGACCAGCAGAAAAATGTGGTGGGCCACGGCGCCCAGTTCTTCGGCA
>DATHSR010000533.1:0-5724 GCA_035464035.1 Desulfotignum sp.
TCAGGAGATTGACCAGGATATCTCGCAGTTTCTAAAAAAGTATCCTGAAACCCGGGCCACCTATGAAGAGGAAAAAATCAAGACTTACGGGATTCAGGTGACTCCAGGTCTGGACCTTTACCGGCTGCATGGCGGCCATGATCAACTTACAGCATTCAGCCGGCAGATGTCGGATCTGGATCAGCCGGGCAGAAAATTTCATTTTGTGTCGGCCATGCCCGGGTCCCAGGGAGACTATACATTGTTTTTTCTGACAGATCCTGGAACCGGGTGCATTCCCTTGAGCAAAGCAGATTTGATTGGTTTTCACGGCCCCCATTTCGGAGACCGGTACCGGATTTTGCAGACCGCACTGGACTGCCTTAAAGCCGATCGGGTGCCGCTGCTTCTGGCTGGATGCACCGGCGCCAGCATCAACCTGGTGGTTCCTGCCGGAAAGGGAGCCGCAGCCCGTCATGCGCTTGGCAGAGGATTTGAGGCACCATGAAAAATGAGAACCTGAACCCGGAAGAGCTGTTCTGGCGGGTGCGGATTTTTGATTCTCTGTCCTATCCGTCGGTCATTGTCACCCCGGAAAAAACAGTGATAGGGGCCAATAAGAAATTTTATGAGACCTATGGTCTGACGCCTGAAGACATTGTCGGCAAAAAGTGCTTTCACTCATTTCTGTACAAAGACACCCCTTGTAAATCAGACGATTGCCCTATCTCACGGGTTATTTCCAACAAGGAGGCCCACACTTACACGCTCAAGCGTCAGTATAAATGGGAAGAACGGGTTTTTTCCCCCATCTTTGATGACAATCAGGAGGTAGCATTTGTTCTGTCCAGCATCCGGGATATCACCCGCACCAAGTCCCTTGAAAATCAGCTGATCGGGGTAAAGGAGTTCATCACCCGGGTCATTTATGCGTCTGCCAGCGCCATTGTGGCGGCCGACCGTTCCGGAAAAATCGAGCTGATGAATTCTGTCGCCAAGGAGCTTTTCGGTGCCTACAATGGGGGGGAAGGGGTCATTACCCATACCGAGCAGCTCTATCCGCCGGGAAAAGCCAAGGAGATCATGAGAATGCTCCGGGATGAAAAAATCGGCGGCAAAGGAAATCTCATCATCACCCGCACCACCATCGTCAATGCCAAGGGTGAGGAAATCGAAGTGGAAATGTCTGCCGCCATCATTTATGATGAGCACGGCAATGAATCCGCCACCATGGCCATTTATAACGATCTCAAGGACAAGATCAAAGTTGAAAGGCAATTGAAGCTCACCCAGAAACAGCTGGCCCAGTCGGAAAAAATGGCGTCTTTAGGACAGCTGGCCGCCGGCGTGGCCCATGAGATCAACAACCCGCTGACCGGGGTGCTGTTCTACGCCAGCCTTCTGCTGGAGCGGACGGATCTGGATGAAGATGCCAAACAGGATCTCAACTATATTGTGGAAGACGCCAACCGGTGCAAGAACATTGTGAAAAGCCTTCTGGTATACAGCCGGAGCACCGATTCAAACAAACGGATTGTGCCGATCAATGACATCGTGGAACAGAGCCTCAAACTGATCCGGGACCAGAAAAAATTCCGCAATATCCAGATCCGGAAGTATCTGTCCCAGGAGATGATGCTCATCAACGCTGATACCAGTAAACTGAACCAGGTGATTATCAACCTGGTCATCAATGCAGTGGATGCCATGAAGGGAAATGGCCGGATCACCCTTCATACCTATAAGGACAGGCCCCATAAAAAAGTGTTTCTGGAAGTCAAGGATACCGGAGAAGGGATTCCCAGGGAGAACCTTTCCAAGATTTTTGATCCGTTTTTCACCACCAAGGAAGTGGGCAAAAGCACGGGTCTGGGATTGAGTATTGTATACGGAATTATAGAAGAGCACGGGGGAAGGATTTCGGTCAAGGAAACCGGGGCCAAAGGCACCACATTCATCCTTGAATTCCCCCTGTACCAGCCCAGTGAGGACGGCCCTCATTTCTGTGATCCGTCCGGGCTGGAGTAACCAACGGTTCGCCCTGGAAAAGGGCTGAAAATAATGGGATAAAATCAGACATGTCGGATATTGAGACCGGAACAAGCAAACAGATGGACCCGGCAGGGGAGACACGGATCACTAAAGATATTTCATTTCAACCCCGGGTCCTGGTGGTGGATGATGAAGAACGGATCCAGAAAGCCTGCCAGCGCCTCCTTTCCCAGGAGGGATGCAATGTGGCCGTGGCGGACAACGGCATCAAGGGGCTCAAAATGATCGATGAGGCCCATTTTGACATTGTGCTGCTGGATCTGATGATGCCCGGAATGTCCGGCATGGATGTGCTCACCGGGATCAAGTCCCGGCACCCGGATACGGTGATCATTGTCATCACCGGATACGCCACCCTGGAACACTCCATTGAGACCATGAAAAAAGGGGCGTTCGACTTTCTGTCCAAGCCCTTTTCTCCCCAGGAACTGCGGGTGGTGATCTCCAAGGCCATTGAATTCATCCGGACACTCCAGGACATTGCCAGCGAAAAATCGCGCATGCGGGTCATGGTCAATACCCTCAGAGAAGGGGTGTTGACCGCGGATCACCAGAAGCGCATTGTTCTGGCCAACCCGGCTTTTTTAAAGATGATCGGCGCCGGCACCCGGTCGGCCATCGGCCGGCATGTGACCGATATTGTCCAGGACAGCAAGATTCTGGGGATGATCGATCAGGCCATTGCTCAGCCGCCGGGCCATTTTTCGGAAATCACCGATGAGATCAGTGTGCCCGGCAAAGACGGCAAAGAGGAATGTATCATCGGCATCCGGTGCATTCCCTTCCGGGACCGCCTTAACCGGAACCTGGGAGCGGTAACGGTGCTCCACGATATCACGGCACTCAAGAAAATGGATCAGCTCAAATCCGATTTCGTCTCCATGGTGGCCCATGAAATCAAAAGTCCCCTGAATTCCATTCTCATGCAGCTCAAGGTGATTCTGGACGGACTGGCGGGAGATCTGACCGAGAAACAGACCCAGATGCTGACCCGAAGCGCGGACAAGATTTCATCTCTGGCAGAGCTGGCCTCTGAACTGCTGGATCTGTCGAAGATCGAATCCGGGCTCATCAACCAGGAAAGAGAAGTGCTCAACCTCACGCAGCTGATCAAGGACCAGGTGCAGTTTTACCGGGGCCAGGCCGATGCCAAATCCCTTCTTCTGATTCAGAATCCCTGCCCGGAAAACCTGCCGGTCATGGGTAACCGCACCAATATCGAAGAGGTGCTGGCCAATCTGATTTCCAATGCCATCCGGTATACCCCTTCCAACGGAAAGATCTCTGTCTGGTGCGACCAATCAGATGACTGGGTCAATCTCCATGTGGCGGATACGGGACTGGGAATCCCGGATGAATTCAAGGACCATATATTTGACCGGTTCTTCAGGGTTAAAAATGAAAAAACCCGGTTCATCAACGGCACCGGTCTGGGGCTGGCGATTGTGAAAAGTATTGTGGAATCCCATCACGGCACCATCCATGTCGACTCAGCGGTCGATATGGGCAGCCATTTTACGGTGTGCCTGCCCAAATCCGATTATAAAATATAAACAGATAGCCTTTTCAACCGATTGCCGACCCGGCTTTTTTCCTTGTCATTTCAGGCAAAAAATCATATGCATGACGTGAGACTGAGAACTGGACGTTGATTTTCTAAAACAGGACCATACGTGCAAACTGATACCAGACTGGAAAAAATTGAACGGTTGAATCTGGTATTGACCACCATCCGGGATGTGGGCCGGCTCCTTGTCAGCCAGCGGGACAAGAGGAAACTGGTCCAGGGGATCTGCGACATTCTGGTGGAGAAACGCGGCTACTACAATGCCTGGATCGGCCTGACCGACAGGAGAGGCAGGGTTTTGCTGGTGGCGGATGCCGGGTTTGCCGGCCGGTTTGACAGGATGCGCAAAGATGTGCTCCAACAGAAATTCACCCGATGTATTGAACTGGCGTTGGCATCCGGCCGGGTGGCGGTGGAGCTGGATCCGGTCAGGGAATGTACCGACTGCTGTCTGGCCGATGCGTATGCAGACCGCGGCGGACTGGCTGTGGGCCTGTATCATGAACAGGTGCTGTTCGGGTTTATGGTGCTGTCCATCCCCAAACAACTGGCAGCCGATGCCATGGAAAAACACATTGTCAAGGAAATGGCGGATGATGTCTCCGCTGCCCTCTACCGCCTGGATCTGGAGGAAAAACAGCAGGACGCTGAACAGGCCACCCAGAAAAGCAGGGCCCGTTTCAAAACCCTTATCGAAAATTCCCTGAACTATATTTCCATCATTCAGAACCATGAGATCGTTTATCAGAAACCCGGGGTGAGAAAGGTGCATTCTCTGATGACCCATGTGTTCAAACCGCCGCAGTTCCTGCCTGTGTATGCGGAAGACCGGGAGCGGATTCAAAAAAAATACCAGGATCTGGTGGCTGGACGAACCCGACGCATGGAAGCGGATTTCAGATATTATCCCAAAGGATCGGTTCAGGAAGAATCCCAGACAAGGTGGGCCCTGATTTCCGCCACCCTGATCGATTATCTGGGGAAAGAATCCGTGCTCACCAACATCATGGATATCACGGATTCCAAAGAAGTGGAAAATTTTCTGCAGATTCAGGACAAGATGACCTCACTGGGGCGGGTGACTGCCGGCATCGCCCATGAGATCCGCAATCCCCTGTCCGGGATCTATATCTATCTGAAAGCCCTGAGAAAAATTTACCGTGAGATGGGGGATGTCACCAAGGTGGTGTCCATCATCGACAAGATCGAGCTGGCATCGGACAAGATCGAATCCATCATCAAACGGGTCATGGATTTTTCAAGGCCGGGTCAGCCGAGATTCGTGTTTGCCGATCTGAACGCCTATATTGACGAGGTCACCAAGCTGACAGCCGTGACATTGCGCAAGAGCGGCATCTGTTTTGAAAAGCAGCTGGACCCGGATATCCCGGAATGTTATGTGGAACCCCATCTCATAGAACAGGTGATCCTCAATCTTATCACCAACGCAGCCGAAGCCATGAAGGGCTTTGCCGGTGAAAAGCAGATCCGGTTGACCACCGGAAAAACCCGGGATCATATCATTATCCGGATCAGGGACACCGGCCCGGGAATCCCCATATCCCAGCAGTCCAAAGTGTTTGATCCGTTTTTCACCACCAAGGCCAACTCGTCGGGCATCGGTCTGAGCATCTGTCACCGCATCATCCTGGACCACGGGGGGGTGCTCAGGCTCAATTCCGCTGAAAACAAGGGCACGCTGTTTACCATTGAGCTGCCGTTGAAGACCCGGGAAGGCGCCGGCAGATGATCCAGTACCGAATCGCTGTTGTAGATGATGAACAAAGCATCAGAGACGGCCTGGACATGATTCTGAGTGACACCTATGTGCTGTCCCTCTACCCGGATGCCGAAATCTTTGTGGCTGACCTGGTGGCAGACCATGTGCCGGATCTGGTGCTGATGGATATCGGTCTGCCGGGCATGAGCGGCATGGAAGCCCTGGGTGTTGTCAAGCAGCAACATCCGAACCTGCCTGTGATCATGATCACCGCTTTCGAAGATATCCAGATGGTGATCCGTTCCATGAAGCTGGGGGCGTTTGATTTTATTCTCAATCCCATCAAACCGGATCTTCTGGAGGTGACCATCGAAAAAGCGGTGGCGTCCATCGCTCTGATCAAAGA
>DATHSR010000534.1:0-2744 GCA_035464035.1 Desulfotignum sp.
TTCCATGCCCTGTTCGGCCAGCAGCTTTGCCGGCACGGAATCTGACGCGATGTCGAAACAGGCTTCCAGCTCTGCGGTCTCTTGGCCGGTACGCACCAGGTCCCCGGATGCCCGGGCCCCCAGAAGCAGGCTCACCGCCTGGATGATAATGGATTTGCCGGCCCCGGTTTCTCCGGTGAGAACCGACAGGCCCGGCTGAAAACAGATGCGCAGGTCTTCAATGATGGCGAAGTTTTTTATGGCCAGTTCGCTGAGCATACCCTCTCCTTAACGCCGAAAACACCGTAACGGTGTAGGTGACCAGAACGGCTGCCACAAGCCGCGGGATCCACAGCCAGAAAGGCGGGATGCCCAGGGGCAGAAACAGGACCGGGTCCTCGATCATGGCGTGGTTGATGCCGATGGACAGGTGCAGCTTGGTCAACGCCTGGGGATCATAGGTGTGGTTCCTTGTTTCCTCCACGATCACCGCCGACCCGTAGGCCAGACCGAACACCGCCGCCGTCATCCACAGCATGCCGCAGGACCGGTCCAGGCCCAGAAAGGCCAGCACCGGCCGCAGGGGCCGGATCACGAAGTCAATGGCGTGAAAGACTTTGGCCAGTTCCATCATGACCATCAGCGGCATGATGATGCAGAAGATCTGTATCACCAGTTTGAGGGTGTCCGCAGCCCATCCGGCCAGCCAGGCGGTAAAGGCCTGATCGGTGACCGGCAGGGCGCTTTCGGAAAGTGCGGCCGTGGCCTGGGGGGTGACCCCCATGATTTTGGCGCAGCACAAGGTCACCACAAACGCGGCGGCCAGGCGGAAGGCGGCGGCAAAAAAGGGATTGATGCCCGAGCGTCCCTGGACCATGCTTTCCTGGATCAGGTTGTGACAGATCAGGGTGAAGATGGCCAGCAGAATCATGTGTTCCATGGAAAAGGGCATCACCGACAGGGCTGCCACGGTGCCGTAAATTCCGGTGAAAATCCCGGCGATGATCACCAGGGCCCCGGAGGCGGGCAGGCCCATCCAGGTCATGACCGGGGTCAGCAGGAAATCCAGCCGGTAGATCAGGCCGGAATACACCAGAAGTCCTGTGGCAAAAGACACGGGCACAATGATCTTGAGCAGCCAGATAAACCCGTTCCACCCTTTTTTCAGGCCGGCCCGGATGCCCGGCGCCAGGCGGGGGGCCGGGGGGTTATTTTTTGGGGTCATGGCCGGGAGGATCTGGCTGTACGTGTTTTTTTACGGTTTCATCCACCGTGGCGTAGATATCCTTGAACGCTTCATGCACATTGGAAGGGGACAGGCGTCCCATCTCAACGAACTTGACGATGATCTCCTTGGCGGCCCGCAGTATCTGTTCATCTATTGATTTCATAACCTCAAATCAATATCAGAACGGTGAGACAAGGTCAAGAATTAGGTTGCCATGCCCGTGAAAATGCGTATAATCAGGCGGTATTTTAACCGAACCTGAAAAAGGCCCCAGGGGAATGGAACAGACTGTAACAGAGAACCAATCGCTCCACCGGCTCAGCCATGGTGAAAAACAGATCCTTCTGATCGGCACGGCCCATGTGTCCAGGCAGAGCGCCCAGCTGGTGACCGACACCATCCTGGCCGAAAACCCGGACACCGTGTGCGTGGAACTGTGTCATACCCGCCTGGCGGCCATCCGGGATGCGGACCGGTGGCGGAACATGGATATCGTCAAGATCATCCGGGAAAAACGGGCGTTGATGCTGTTCATGAACCTGCTGCTGGCCTCTTTTCAAAAGAAAATCGCCGACCGGTTCGACATCAAGCCCGGCCAGGAGATGATCAATGCGGTTGCGGCGGCGGAAAAAGTCAATGCCGCCGTGGTGCCTGCGGACAGGGATATCCAGGTGACCCTGTCCCGGGTGTGGCGGGGCATGGGGCTGTGGGCCAAAATCAAGCTGTTCGCCTCCATGGTGTTTTCCTTTGGCGCCTCCGATGATATCCAGGAAGCGGATATCGAGAAAATGAAGCAGGAGGACATCCTTGAAACCCTGCTGGCGGAAGTCAAGAAAAGCCACCCCATCATCCAGCAGGTGCTGATCGATGAACGGGATCAGTACCTGGCCACAAGGATCCGGGATGCTGCCGGGACCCGGATTGTGGCAGTGGTGGGGGCGGCCCATGTGCCGGGCATCAAAAGATATCTGACCGGGGGCAGCCCGAAGCCGCTGGATCAACTGGATCAGATCCCCCCGGCCGGGCCGGCGGGCCGGATTCTCAAGTGGCTGATTCCCGGCCTGATCCTGGTGCTGTTTGCCGCCGGATTCGCCATGGAGGGCAAGGACGCAGGCACGGACATGATCTGGATCTGGGTGGCGGCCAACGGGATATTTGCCGGACTTGGGGCGACCCTGGCCCTGGCCCATCCCTACACCATCGTATCGGCGGTGCTGGCGGCGCCGTTGACCTCCCTGAATCCCATGATCGCCGCAGGCTGGGTGTCGGGCCTGGTGGAGGCGTTTTCCCGGAAGCCCAAGGTCAGGGACCTGGAGGCCATTCCCAAAGACATCGTGTCCATCAAAGGGTTTTGGCGCAACAACGTCACCCGGATCCTGCTGGTGGTGATCTTCACCAACCTGGGGTCTTCCATCGGCACCATGACCGCCGTCCCCCTGATGCTCAAACTCCTCAGCTAACAGCTGTTAACAGCTGGGGTCAGGCCTGCGTTATTGTAGTTATTGGGGACAATAACTACAATAACGCAGGCCTGACC
>DATHSR010000535.1:0-3786 GCA_035464035.1 Desulfotignum sp.
CCAATCGCTGTCAGATCATCAAGAGGGGCCGGTCCACCCCGCTGGATCCCTCTCTGCCCATCAATGCCAGATGGATTACAGGAAGACTTCTCATGGACTGCACGATTCCCTATGAATGGGATCCAAAACCCATCCAGATCAAACTGGATCCCGCCATGGTGGAAAAGGTAAAGGAAAGATGGTCTGAACTCGGCCTTTAATGAAAGGATGACACGTGAAACCCATTCGATATACCAAGGAAATGACGGACGAATTCGTCCGTGACGGATACTGGACCCAGGAAACCTTTTATGATTTCTGGGAAAAAAATGCCCGAGAGATACCTGATCAGGAAGCCCTGGTGGATTCCAAATACCGGCTCACCTGGAAACAGGCCGTCAAACGGGTGGATGCCATGGCAATCTCCTGGGTGGA
The DNA here is from genome assembly GCA_035464035.1 of Desulfotignum sp. Lineage (GTDB taxonomy): Bacteria > Desulfobacterota > Desulfobacteria > Desulfobacterales > Desulfobacteraceae > Desulfotignum. The sequence goes on from DATHSR010000535.1 coordinate 415, forward strand.
GATGGGGATAGAAAAACATGCCCGGGTAATCATTCAGTCTCCCAACAGCGTATACGGTTTTCTGGCCAGAATCGCCTGTGAACGGGCCGGTTTGATTTCTCTGACCGTGTATCCCTACCTGAGAAAAAAAGAACTGACCTATATGGTGGACAGAACCAAGGCATCCGCGGTTATTATCCTGCACACCTATAACAAGTTCAATTACCTGGACATGTATGAGGACCTGCAGAAAGATTTTCCGCATCTTAAAAATATTTTTCTGTTTGACGATGAGGTGCCAGACGGCGCACCAAACGGCACGTTTTCCCTTCCCGCCATGGTTGAAAAGCGGGCCAGTCAACCCATTGACAAAACCGTTCTGGCAGAAAGACGGCTGGATGCCATTGAAAATGTGGCCATTCTCACCACGACCTCCGGCACCACCGGAATTCCCAAACTGGTGGAATGGCCGGCAGCTCCCCGGATCTGTACCTCCAAAGGCCGGGTGGATATCTGGAGCCTGACCAGAGAGGACATCACCATGGCCATTGCCCCCCATGCCGGGGGGGCGGCAGGGACCTTGACCTATTTTGCGGCCCCGATTGCCGGCGCCAAAACCGTCATGCTCGAGGAATTTTCACCGGATGCGGCCCTGGCGCTCATTGAAAAAGAAAGGGCCACAGCGATCGGGGTGGTCCCCACCCACCTGATCCGAATGCTTGAGGCGGACATATCAAAATATGATTTAAGTTCGCTCAGATTCATCCGGTCTGCTGGCGGATACCTGCCGCCCCAGGTGGCGGAGGAAGCGGAAACAGCGTTTGGCGCTTCCATCACCAGCGATCTGGGCACCCAGGATATGGGATCGGTGTCAGGATGCCGGGTGGAAGATTCCAAAGACCTCAGGCGGCGAACCGTCGGCAGAATGCTTCCGGGAAACAAGGTCCGGCTGGCCGATCAGGAAAACAGGGAAATAACCGTGCCGGATGGTGAACCCGGTATCCTGTATTTCAGAGGCCCCCATGCGCCGGCAGGGTATTACAGGGATGAAGAGCTCACCTCAACGGTATTTGACAAAGACGGGTGGACAACCACCGAAGATATCGTCAAATTCGATCAGGGGTGCCTGTGGATACTGGGCCGGGCCAAGGACATGATCATCCGGGGCGGGCAGAATATCTATCCGGCCGAAGTGGAAGGACTTTTGAATGATCATCCTGCAGTGGGGTCAGTGGCCATTGTGGGCTATCCGGACCGGGAGATGGGGGAGCGCTGTGCCGCCTATGTCATCCCGAAGGCCGGAATGCATTTTGATTTCAAAACCATGGCGGATCATCTCAAATCCAAGGAGATCGCCATGTTCAAACTGCCTGAACATCTGGAGATCGTCACGGAATTTCCAACAGTTGGCGATTCCGGCAAGGTGAACAAGGAAACCTTGAAGAAAGACATCAGACAAAGGCTTGGCCTCTAACCGGAAATCGGCCGCATGGAAAAACAGACCCCTGAATTCCCTGCGGCCGATTGACCTAAGGCAGAAAAAATGAACACACCCAAAACAGTCTTGATCATATCCACCCTGGACACCAAAAGAGATGAAACCCGGTATCTGAAATACAAGTTCAAGGAAATTGATGTGCTGCCGCTTTTAATGGACCTTTCCATGCGGGGAAAAGAACCTTCGAGAGCGGAGCTGACCCCATCCCACGTAGCGTCTGCCGGCGGCAGCAGCATTGAAGAGATCAACCAATCCAAAGAACGGTCCACCATCACCAATATCATCATTGACGGGGCCACCAAAATTGCCAGAGACCTTTATGCCGCCGGCAAAATCCATGGGGTAATGGCCATTGGCGGATCAACCGGATCATTGATGGCAACCGATGTGATGCGGTCGCTGCCGTTCGGCATCCCAAAGCTGATGATATCCTCCACGGCGGCGCTGCCGGGATTGTCCACCCGATATATCGGTACGGGCGACATTCTTTTGTTTCATTCGGTCATTGAAATATCGGGTGTGACAGATATGCTCAAAAATGTCATGGACAGGGCCTGTTATGCCATGAAAGGAATGATCAAATATGTGGACAACACCCTGGCTGCCCATAACCTGAAAACCATTGCCATGACCATGCTGGGACCGTGCGAACAATGTGCCCGTTCTGTTCGTTCGGCCCTTGAAAACCAGGGATTTCAGATCACTGGTTTTTCTGCTGCCGGTGTCGGGGACCAGGCCATGGAAAAAATGATTGCCGAAGGGTTTTTCCATGGTGTCATCGACCTGGCCCCGGGCGGGGTCGGAGAGCACTACTTCGGCTATATGCGGGACGGTGGGCCCGATCGTCTGGAATCTGCGGCAAAAAAAGGGATTCCCCAGATTGTTTCCACCTGTTCCGTCAACCACATGACCCCGGCCCGGTCAAAATATAAAAAGGATTTTTATGAGCGGCGAAAATATGACCTTGACAAGTTCCGGACCTGGCTACGACTTTCCCCGGACGAACTCAAACAGGTGGCCGGTGAATTTGCCAGAAAACTCAATGGTTCCAAAGGCCCTGTAAAAATCATGATACCGCTGAAAGGATGGTCGTCTGTGGATGCACCCGGAAACCCGACCTATGATCCGGAAGAGGACAAAATTTTTACCCATGCATTGCGCAATTTACTGGATTCGAAGATCGACATCATTGAAATCGATGCAAACATGGAAGATCCGGTGTTCAGCCGGATGGTCATAAAAACGGCGCTGGAGATTTTTTAATGGATGCCGCCCCTGAAAAAAACAATTGCAACAGCTGCGCCGTTATATGAAAAAGATCGGGATGGTGATTGAACTTTTTTTGCCTGGGTCATGCACCAGACACAACAGCTTACCCACAAAAATGGAGGACCAGACATGATCGTAAAAAACTGGATGCGCAAAAATCCTGATACTATTTCCAGTGAATTGTCGGCAAAAGAGGCCATGCAGGTGTTTGAAACAAAAAAAGTGCCCTTTCTTGCCGTAGTGGACAACGGCAGGTTCAAGGGGTTGATTGCAAGACGGGATCTGAGGGAAGCCGCCTCCTGGACGATTTCAACCCAGGATGTCTTTGAAATGCAGTATTTCAATGAAAAATTGAAAGTCAAGGATATCATGGTAAGAAAACCGGTGACCCTGTCCATTGACGATTCTGTTCAAAGCGCCATCAAAAAGGGAAGCCAGTTCGGCCGCAGTTTTTTACCGGTGATGGATGGAGACAAACTGGTGGGTACGCTTTCCAACAGGGATTTCACCCAGGCCCTAAGCCAGCTTTTAGGGGAGGAAGAAGGGGTTCACGGGGTGACCATTGAATTAAATGGAGACTCGAACACCGCCATAAAGAAAATCCTTGAAGATTTTTTTGCAGCCGA
>DATHSR010000536.1:0-2212 GCA_035464035.1 Desulfotignum sp.
TTTTCACTGTTATTTCCCGACAGATGCTGGGTGTGGTCTACATTCCCCTGTCCCTGGCGCTGCTGCTGTTTGTCAGAAACATGGAAAACGGCATTCTCTGGGTCATCTGGTTGCTGCTGGTTTGTTTTTTAAATGATACCGGTGCATTCTACACCGGCACCTATTTTGGAAAACACAAGCTGGCCCCGCGCATCAGTCCCAAAAAAACCCTGGAAGGGTCCGCCGGGGGCATCGGGGTTGCAATGATCGCCGGGTTTGTTTTTTCGCTGATATTTTTTGCATCTCCGGACCTGGCCCTCCGGACGCTTCCCTGCGCGTTTCTCATTGCCGTGGCCGGTCAGCTGGGGGACCTGTTTGAATCCGCCCTGAAACGGGCCGCATCGGTCAAGGATTCGGGACGGATACTGCCGGGCCATGGCGGCATGCTGGACCGTATTGACGGCCTGCTGTTCGCTGTTCCGGTTCTTTACGGGTACCTGCTGGCGGTGGTGATATGAAGCATCTGTCTATCTTGGGATCTACCGGTTCCATCGGCAGGTCGGCCCTGGATATCGTCCGGCGCCATCCGGACCGGTTCCGGATCCGGGCGCTGACCGCTGCCAACAACCTGCCGCTGCTCTGCCGGCAGGTGGACGAATTCAACCCGGACATGGTGGCGGTACTGGATGAAGTAAACGCCCGGAAGCTTTCAGGGATGCTCACCGGTTCCTGCCGGCCCGAGATCCTTTCCGGCGATGCCGGTTATGTTGCGGCTGCTGCCTGGCATGACACGGACACGGTCTTACTGGCCATGGTGGGATCTGCCGGGTTGAAGCCGGCCCTGTCCGCCATTGACGCTGGAAAAGAGATCGCCCTGGCCAACAAGGAAACTCTGGTGATGGCCGGTGACATTGTGATGGCAAAAGCCCGGGAAAAAAATGTGGCTGTACTGCCGGTGGACAGCGAGCATTCCGCCATGTTTCAATGTATTCTGGGCAACCGGCCCAAAGATGTCAGAAAACTGTTTCTCACCGCATCGGGCGGTCCTTTCAGAAACACCCCAAAAGGGTCGTTTGACCGCATTACCCGGGAGGAAGCACTGAAACATCCCAACTGGTCCATGGGGGACAAAATTTCCATTGACTCTGCCACCCTGATGAACAAAGGGCTGGAACTCATCGAAGCGGTTCACCTGTTCGGCATCAGCCATGAAAACATCCAGGTACTGATCCATCCCCAGAGCATTGTACATTCCATGGTTGGGTTTGCCGACGGGTCGGTCTTGGCCCAGATGGGGGTGCCGGACATGAAACAGGCCATATCCTTTGCCCTGTCTTTTCCTGAACGCCTGGATCTGGATCTGGCCTTTCCTGATTTTGAACAGCTGCAATCTCTGACCTTTCATGGGCCGGATGTCGACCGGTTCCCGTCGCTGACCTTTGCGTTGGACGCCTGTACAAAAAAAGGCACCCTGCCGGCGGTGATGAACGCCGCCAATGAGGTGGCGGTTCAGGCATTTTTAGACCGCCGCATCCGGTTTTCCGATATTTTTGCCGTCATCTCCACCACCATGACCTGCCATACCTGCATTGACAATCCAGATCTTTCAGGTATTATTGAAGCCGATCAGTGGGCCAGGCAAAAAGCCGGTTCGCTCATATAAATACAGTGAGGTAAAGGTGGGTCATTCTGCTGTTGCATTTATTGTTGTCATCGGTGTGCTGGTTTTCTGCCATGAGCTGGGGCATTTCCTGGCGGCCCGGTTTTTCAGGGTGGGGGTGGATGTGTTCTCCCTGGGGTTTGGCCCCAAAATCTTTAAAAAGCAGAAAGGCCGCACCGAATACTGCATTTCCGCGATACCACTGGGCGGGTATGTCAAAATGGTGGGAGAAGAGCCCGGCAAAGCCCTGGCTCCCGGGGAAAAGGCCATCTCCTTTTCCCACAAGCCACTGTATCAGAAGAGCCTGATCGTGGCCGCCGGGCCGGCGTTCAATTTTTTTCTGGCCATCCTTATTTTTTATGTTTTGTACCAGTTTTCCGGACTCCATCTGTCCAAACCGGTGATCGGCGAGGTGATGGACAACACCCCGGCACAGCATGCCGGGCTTTTGCCCGGGGATGTCATCACGGTCATTGACGGCAAAGAGATCCAATCCTTTGAGGATATCTCCCGGATTATCAGCCGATCCGGGGGACAGGCCCTGGAAATCGGGGTGAACCGGGAGGGTCGGGC
>DATHSR010000537.1:0-2778 GCA_035464035.1 Desulfotignum sp.
TGGGCAAAAGCGATTCTTTCAGGCGCCGGGGCCTGGATCAGACACTGGCATGTTTTTTGATGGCGTACAGCTGGGAGACCAGCATTCCGGCCAGCATCAATACACACCCGAAAATGGCCCGGCCCGACAGGATTTCATTTAAAATGATCCATCCGCCAATGGCCGCCACCACCGATTCCAGGCACAGGATAATGGCGGCATGGGATGCCGGGCTGTTTTTCTGCCCGTAGATCTGCAGGGAATAGGCCACGCCCACGGAAAAGACCCCGCCATAGATCAAGGGAATGGTGATCTTGAGAATATCTGCCAGCACAAAGGTTTCAAACACCGCGGCCACCCCCAGGCTGAGCACCGCGCAGACCGTACACTGGACCAGGGACAGGGCTGCCGTGCTGAACCGGGTGCAGAACCGCTCGATGACGATCAGGTGACAGGCAAAACAGATGGCGGAAAAAAACACCAGCATGTCCCCGGAATTGACGTCCATGTCCCGGGTCACGCTGAGCAGGTACATGCCGATGCTGGCCAGACCGGCCCCGGCCCAGGTGCCGGCCCCGGTTCTGGTATGCCGCAGAAAAAGGCCGATAATGGGCACCATCACCACATAGAGCCCGGTGATGAACCCAGCCTTGCCGGCGGTGGTGTACACAATGCCCACCTGCTGAAAAGAGATACCGGCAAACAGCACCACCCCGGAAACCATGCCCGATTTTATCAGGTCCCCGTCACTGCCGGCATAGGTTTTTTTTCTGGACAGCCACACAAACGGCAGCAGAGACAGGCCCCCCAGCACGAACCGGAGCCCGTTGAAGGTAAAGGGTCCCACATGGTCCATCCCGATCCGCTGAGCCACAAACGCCAGTCCCCAGATGGAGGCGGCCAGCAGCAGAACCAGATCGGATTTGACGGTACCGGATTTCATGGCAGAAAACTGTCAGGCCGGGTTCGTGAAAAACATGACGCCATCATGCCCGGGATATGAATTTTCTGGTTTCCGTATTGACCCGGACCTTTTCTCCGGACTCCAGATATTCGGGCACCTGGATTTCCACCCCGTTGGACAGCACCGCGGGCTTGGTGCGGGCTGTGGCGCTGGCCCCTTTGACGGCCGGCGCGGTCTGTTCTATTTCAAACACCAGGCTGGCGGGAATTTCCAGGGACACCATGTTTCCGTCAATAAAGACACCCACCAGGCCCTCCATGCCGTCGGCCAGCCATACCAGGTCCTCTTCGATGGTATCGGCGGCAATCATGTACTGGGCATATTCCTGGGTATCCATGAACACATGCAGGTCCCCGTCCGGATACAGATACTGGACCGGCTTGCGGGAAAGTATCACATCCTCCAGCACATCGTTGCCCTTGTAGCTGCCTTCATATTTCTGTCTGGTTTTGATATGGGTGAAACGGACCTTGTAGAGGGTGACCGCGCCCCGGGCGGACGGGGTTTTCACCTCGATATGCTTGACCGCATAAATGTCCCCGTTGATCTCCACCACATTCCCTTTTTTCAAGTCACAGGCCTTGGGCATCTGCACCTCCCTGTTGAAAAAACAGCATTCATGTTTTGAAAAAATCATCTTTATCACTGCGCTGTAAATTTTGAAAGCCCAATTTTTTTGTCCTGGCGGCAAAATGATTTACTGCCATAAGGGCCTGACACAGATGGATGGACGGTTAGAATGAATTCACCCTGACAAGGTCTGTATCAAGGATTGTTCTTTGCCCGAATTTCTGTTATTGGTGGGCTTTATTCTTAACCTTTTAAAAACAAGGAATATTTGAATGACGCTGAAAAAACATTGTCTGGCACTGATCCTGGCGGCGGCCCTGTGCGCTCTGCCGGCCTGGGTATGGGCGGATGACAAGGCAGGCTCCCCGTTGCATGAGGCCGGACCCGATGACCGGATCAGCTATGCCATCGGATACGATATCACCTCCCGGTTGAAGGACAGTTTTGAGATCAATCCGGAACTGTTTATGAAGGGAATCCAGGACAGCCTGGCAGAGGAGCCGGCCCTGACGCCGGAACAGATGCAGGAAACCCTGATGGAGTTCCAGGTCATGGCCCAGCAGAAACAGGCGGCGGCCCAGGCTAGAAAGGCCGAGGAGAACAAGGCGACGGGGGACGCTTTTCTGGCGGAAAACAAGACCAAAGACGGTGTGATCACCCTGGCGTCCGGGCTTCAGTACAAGGTGATCACACCCGGCACCGGCCCGTCTCCGGATCTCAACGACAAGGTGAAATGCCATTACCGGGGATCGTTGATCAATGGTATGGAGTTCGATTCCTCCTATCAGCGCAACGAACCGGCGGTGTTTCCGGTCAACGGCGTGATCCAGGGCTGGACAGAGGCACTGCAGCTCATGAAAGAGGGTGCCAAATGGATGCTGTATGTGCCCTCCGACCTGGCCTATGGGGATCAGGGGGCCGGAAACGTCATTGAACCCGGGTCCACCCTGATATTTGAAGTGGAGCTGCTGGAGATCCAGAAGATCTGATCACGTCACCTGACAGGGCTCCATGAGTATTGAAAATCTATACCGGGTGTTTTCCCCGGGATCTGTGGCGGTGATCGGTGCCAGTGTCAGGACCGGCAGCGTGGGCGCTTCAGTGATGCACAATCTGTTGTCCAGGGGGTTCAAAGGAGAGATTTTCCCGGTGAATCCCAGGCATGCATCGGTGCTGGGGATCAAAGCCCTTACCGATGCACGGGACCTGCCGCTGGGTGTGGATCTGGCCGTTGTGGCGGTTCCCATCCGGCAGGTGCCCAGGGT
>DATHSR010000538.1:0-4216 GCA_035464035.1 Desulfotignum sp.
AGGATGGTGCTTCGGATTGATAGATATCCGGTCAGATTCACAGCGTAACTTCCGGGGCAAGCATCTGGGCGAGGGTTTCTCTGAGCTTTCCCGTTCTGACGGACTCTTGCCTGAAACTATGTTCCAACGCGCACATCTGGACATAGAAAGGGGTCCGGTCAAAGGGAATATAGGGGGTTGCGCTGAAATTTCCGGCATCACATCCCGGTCCTGAGACCATCGGACGACCGGGCGGGTGCAGTTCATGGGGCAACCCGTGCAGCCGGCAGATCATGGGACGGAAAAAATACAATGTACACCGGCCCTGGTTGTTGAGCGGACACATCAGTTTCAATGATCGATGAACGCCGCCATCACAAAATGTCCGGCTGACGTACGCGGCGGCCCGTTGCCGGATCTGGCGCTGAACCGCTTTTTCCATCTGCGAAAAACCGTGGATCAGGAAGGCTTTTTCAATAAACGTGTGGTGAAAGAACAGGGACCTGCAGCAGTTGTCCTCGCACCCGTTACAGTGGAAACCATATCGGGCCGCAACCTGGTCATAGGCGGCATCCATTTTCCTGTAGAGCCCGATCAGGGATGAAAAATCAACTGGGGACATGGCAGGCACCTTGGGGAATCATACCAGGGGGTTGGGCAGGAAAATCCTGGAATAGATCTCAAGGGCATACCGGTCGGTCATGCTGGCGATCGCATCGCACACCGACCGTTTCAGGCTGTTTTTGTCCGCATCCCAGGGAGCCATTTCCATTTTTTCCAGCTCCAGCTGCAGATGGTCCGGATGAAGGGTGAAATGCAGGTACAGGCCTTCAATGATTTTTTTGGCTTTGACAAATTCATTGTGAACCACCGGGGACCGGTAGACCTTTTCATAGAGAAATTTTCGTAAAATGGTCATGGCACCGAAGATATCCTGTCCCATATCCAGAACGAACCTGCCGTTTTTCGGGCCGCTGTGTATCACCAGGTTTTCAATCATGGTGCTGGCCCGGACGGAATGGGTTTTTCCCAGTTTTCTGATGCAGATTTCAGGCACCTCATTCATGGTGATCACCTTGCCCCGGAGGGCATCATCCAGGTCATGGTTCAGATAGGCCATGATGTCGGCCACCCGTACGATCCGTCCTTCTACGGTCACTGCGGTTTCTCCTGGCACGGCAGGAATGATGTTGCCAAATCCTTTGGAATGTTTGAGGATGCCGTCTCTGACCTCCCGTGTCAGGTTCAGGCCCCGGCCTTTGTTCTCAAGGGTGTCCACCACCCGCAGGCTCTGATAGGAATGGGTGAAATACGGGGAATGGATTTCGGTGAGAGCGGTTTCTCCGGCATGCCCAAACGGGGTGTGTCCCAGATCATGGCCCAGGGCAATGGCTTCGGCCAGGTCTTCGTTGAGCCGCATGGCCCGGGCGATATTTCTGGCAATTTCAGATACCTCCAGAGTATGGGTCAGCCGGGTCCGGTAGTGGTCTCCCAGGGGGGAGAGAAATACCTGTGTTTTGTATTTGAGACGCCGGAAGGAGTTGGAGTAGACAATGCGGTCCCGGTCCAGTTGGAACGGCGTGCGGATATTGCAGACAGCGGTTTCCGGAAGGCGCCGTGTTGCCTGCAGACTCGGGGTACCGTACCGGGACAGAAAAGAGCGCTCACGGTTCTGAAAAATGGTTCTGATGCTCAAATCAGCGTCAGTGTCAGATAATTTTTTCTGTAATACTTTCATAAATCCATGTTGCGGTTTTGTCAGGATGCTTTAAAATACAGCATTTATCAAAAAAAGCAAGCAGGCTATCTGCGAACAGGTGTGGAGGGATGGAAAAAAGGTATCGGGATCTGAACAAAAAGCCGGGAGGGGGACCATTGGAAAATGGATCGCCTGGCAGTTACGAGAAATATATGGCGCTGGCACTGGATCAGGCTGCGGCTGCCCTGGCGCAGGGAGAATTCCCCGTGGGGTGTGTGATCGTCCAGAATGGCCGGGTCGTAGCACTGGGCGCCAGAAGCGGCACGGGACGGCCTGCCGGATCCCATGCCGTCATGAACGAGGTGGATCATGCGGAAATCCAGGCACTGAAAAACCTGGCAGCCTGTCCGGACCCGGTGCTTCCGGAGAAATGCACGCTTTTTTCCACCATGGAGCCCTGCCTCATGTGCTTTGGGGCCATTCTGATATCCGGTATAAAAACTGTTGTTTACGCATTTGAAGATCCCATGGGCGGGGGAACCGGGTGCGATCTGACATCCTTGCCACCCCTGTACCGTGACCGCCGGATCCAGCTGACCGGCGGGATCTGCCGACAGAAAAGCCTTGATCTTTTTTTTGATTTCTTTAATAAAGGTAAAAATCTTTACTGGAGAGGCAGTTTTCTGGACCGGTATGTCCGGGAGCAAAAACAGATCCTAAGATAAATAAATCTTGCTTTTTTTCAGACTGACTCTTATAATACCAAGGTTATGCTTGTTGGATATTATTGTAGATTTAAAGCACAACCCAATGGATTGACCCCTAGGCAGGAGGTGTAAAAATATCTAAGCAAGGAAGACAGGATCAGGTGAATGTGAATAAGGGAATCAGAGCTGGTGACGTGCGCGTGATCGGTGCTGACGGGGAGCAGATAGGAATAATGCCGGTGGCGGAGGCGTTGAGAATCGCTGAGGAACAGAGCCTTGATCTGGTGGAGGTATCCCCGGATGCAAAGCCGCCTGTCTGCAAGATAATGGATCATGGAAAATTTAAATACGAGCAGACCAAGAAAAAACAGGAAGCCAAGAGAAAGCAGAAAATAACACAGATCAAGGAAATAAAGGTCCGGCCGAAAACCGACGACCATGATCTGGCCACCAAGATTCGGCACATTGAAAAATTTATCAGCAGCAATGACAAAGTGAAGATTACCCTTGTGTTCCGGGGGCGTGAGGTGATGCTCCGGGAACAGGCCAATGCGGTTCTTGAAAAAGTGGTCAGCCTGACGTCTGATTTTGCGGTGGTGGAGCAGCCTCCCCGCTTTGAAGGGCGGGTCATTACCATGCTGCTTGCTCCGAAACCCTGATTTTCTGATTAATTGACCTGCACATAATCAATCCATCACGCAATGGATGGGTGGTATATTCTGCGGCTGCGGCATATACCACCTTCTGTTTTTTGTAATTTGTAATACATAACCAATGCCAAGGGACAAGGAGATGCACGATGCCTAAAATCAAGACAACCAGAGCTGCGGCAAAGCGGTTCAAAAAAACCGGCTCCGGGAAATATAAGTTCAGAAAATCCCACGCCAGCCATATTCTGACCAAAAAGAGTACCAAACGGAAACGGTCGCTTCGTCTGGATCAGATCGTTGCCGGACCTGATATGAAACAGGTGCGGCGGATGCTGCCGAACGGCTGAAAACAAAAACGCCTGTAATTTGTCCATGGAACAGATCCAGGCGGGTAACATATTTTTTCAAGGAGTTTTGATACCATGAGAGTAAAAAGAGGATTCAAAGCCCGGCGCCGCAGAAACAAGGTGCTGAAACTGGCCAAGGGCTTCCGGGGCGGAAGAAGCAAACTGTTCAGAACTGCAGCGGATTCGGTAGACAAGGCATTGATGTACGCCTACCGGGACAGACGTGCCCGCAAAAGGGATTTCAGAAAACTGTGGGTGGTCAGAATCAATGCCGGCGCCAGAATGAACGATCTGTCATATTCCCGGTTTATTTATGGCCTTAAACTGGCAGATTGTGAACTGGACCGCAAAGTCCTTGCGGATCTTGCCATTTCAGATCCGGACGGTTTTTCCCAGCTGGCGTCTCAGGCCGCTGCACGGCTGAACTAGACAAACCCATTGGGGGGATATTTTGCAAAATCAGCTCCATGATATTGAAAATCGAGCTTTTGAGGAAATTCTGGCGGCAGGCACTCCCGAAGATCTCGAGATTGTTTCCATCCGGTATCTGGGCAGAAAAGGAGTTTTGACCGCTTTTCTGCGGAGTATCGCTTCGCTTCCTGAAGATCAGCGGCCGGATGCCGGAAAAAATGCCAATCTGCTCAAAATAAAGCTGGAAAAAGAGATTCATCAGGCGCAGAACCGGTTGAAAACCACCCGGGAGGACAGGGGGGCGGGAATTGATGTGACCCTTCCTGGCCGGAGACACGCGCATGGATCTTCCCATCCCATCACCCAGGTACTGGATGAAATATGCGGTATTTTTCTTCGACTGGGTTTTGATATTGTTGAAGG
>DATHSR010000539.1:0-8081 GCA_035464035.1 Desulfotignum sp.
TTCCCGGCAGCCATTCTGTCCTTTATCCTGCCTGTGGTGGGGGTGGGCCTGTTCGCCTATATCATGGCCCGCCGCCTGGCCCCGCTGGTCAGGGCCGCCCCGGATTACCGGCTGGACCGCATCGGTCAGCGGATCATCCAGCTGGTCATCCTCTGGCTGGGGCAGGTCAGGCAGCCCCGGTACATGCTGGCCGGGGTACTCCATATCGTCATCTTTGCCGGATTTTTGATTCTGTCCATCCGCTCCATATCCCTGGTGATCATCGGTTTTTCCGACGGGTTTGTCCTGCCGGGATTCGGGGGCTGGGTGGGGAGTGTGTACAACTTTCTCAAAGACTATGCCGCCACGTTTGTGCTCATTGCCTGTATTGTGGCCGGTATCCGCCGGGGTGTCTTCAAGCCGGCACGGTACGCGGTGCCTGAAAAATACGGCAAGGACCATACCGCAGAAGCCGTGTTCGTCTTAGGGATCATCGGCACGCTGATGATATCAGAGAGCCTGTTTGAAGCCGCTGAGCTGGCCTTTGCCTTTCAGCAGACCGGGGAGTGGCATTTTGTGGCCCCCCTGTCACTGGTCTGGATCTTCACCCATCTTCTGACCGGGGCGTCTCTGGATTTTCTTCAGGGGCTGCACATTTTTTCCTATTTTCTCCACGATGTCACCTTTTTCTTTTTTCTCTGCTTTCTGCCGTTGGGCAAGCATTTCCATGTGATCACCTCCATTTTTAACGTGTTTTTCATGCGACTGGACAAGGGAAAGATCAAGCCGGTGCGGCACGGTGTTTCAGAAGAAAAGCTGGATGACCTGGAATCATTTGGCGTGAAAAAACTGGAGGATTTCACCTGGAAGCATATGCTGGATTTCTATTCCTGCGCCGACTGCGGCAGGTGTTCCGACCAGTGTCCGGCCAATGCCGTGGGCCGCCCGCTGTCCCCGCGGTTTATCAGCATCAAGGCCCGGGACCTGATATTCAGGAACTATCCTTTGTCCGGTGAGATTTACAAGAGCAAGATGCTGGTGGAAGATATCTACACCGAAGATGAGATCTGGTCCTGCACCACCTGCGGGGCGTGTGAGGAAGAGTGTCCGCTGGCCATTGAGTATATTGACAAGATGGTGGACCTGCGGCGGGGCATGGTGGATGAGGGTCTGGTGCCCCAGTCCCTGCAAAAGCCGATGAAAGCCCTTGAAAAACGCGGCAATCCCTACGGCAAGATGGAGAAAAAACGGGCGGACTGGGCACTGGAACCGGAATTCAAGGAAGCCTGGCCCATCAAGGATCTGGCAAAGGAGCCGGCCGACACCCTGTACTTTGTGGACAGCATCACCTCCTATGATGACAATATCCAGGAAATCGCCCGGCGCACCGCCATGATCCTGCATTGTGCCGGCGTGGATTTCGGGATCCTGGGCAAGGATGAAAAAGACAGCGGCAATGAGGTGCTCAGGTTCGGTGAAGAGATGCTTTACCAGGATCTCAAGGCCCAGAATACCGAGGCGATTCTGGCCACCGGTGTAAAACAGATTGTCACGGCCGATCCCCATGCGTATAATGCCCTGAAAAATGATTACACCGGTCTGCCGCCGGTAAGGCATATCAGTCAGGTGGTGGCGGAGAAAATCAATTCCGGGGTGCTGTCTTTAAAGCCCTGCCTGCATCCGGAAAAGGTGTATGTCTATCATGACCCCTGTTACCTGGGCCGGCACAACGGGGTGTATGAAGATCCCCGGCAGGCATTGGACGCCATTGAGGGCCTGACCCGGGTGGAACTGGAAAAGAGCCGGGACCGGTCGTTCTGCTGCGGCGGCGGCGGGCTCATGCTGTTTTATGAACCCGAAGAGGAGACCCGCATGGGGGTGCTGCGGGTGAATATGGCGGCAGAGGCCGGAGCCACAGTCATTGTGACGGCCTGCCCCTTCTGCCTGGTGAATATCCAGGATGCCATCAAGGTGGCCGGAAAGGAAGGAGAAATGGAGGCGCTGGATTTTACGGAACTGATTGCCCGGCATTTAAGATAACCGTAAAAAAACTATAGACGGCGGGATCTCGTTGAAACCGGTCCCGCCTGCACAAGCAAAGGAGGTAGTAAATGGAAATTCTGGTATGTGTCAAGCGGGTGCCGGATACGGCGGAGAACGAATTTGAACTCAATTCAGCAGGAAACGATCTTGACCGTGACGACCTGGTTTATTCGGTCAATGAATGGGATAACTATGCGGTGGAAGAAGCCATCCAGATTGTGGACAATGTGGGCGGCAGTGTCACCGTTGTCACGGTGGGCGATGATGAGTCAGAAGAGGTGCTGCGGCGGGAAATGGCCATGGGCGCCAACAACGGGGTGCTTCTGAGTGATGCGGCATTTGAGGGATCGGACGGCAAAGGCATCGCCGCCATCCTCAAGGCGGAAGTTGAAAAAGGCCAATACGATCTGATCCTCACCGGTGCCCAGGCAGATGAAGGGGCCGGACAGGTGGGGGGGATGCTGGCCGCCATGCTGGATTATCCCTATGCGTCTCTGGTGAACAAGATCGAAGTGGTGAATGACACCACCATCAAGGTGGGGCGTGAAATCGAGGGGGGGAACCAGGAGATGAATGAGATTCAGCTTCCCTGTGTCCTGTCCATCCAGACCGGTATCAACGAGCCCCGGTATGTGGGCATCCGGGGTATCCGCAAGGTGGCCAGCGTGGATATTCCGGTAAAAGGCGTCTCAGACCTGGGAATCGATGCCGCTGCAGTCGGTAAGGCCGGTGCAAAGACCCGGCGCCTGGATTATTTTGTACCGGATCT
Organism: Desulfotignum sp.; assembly: GCA_035464035.1. Lineage (GTDB taxonomy): Bacteria > Desulfobacterota > Desulfobacteria > Desulfobacterales > Desulfobacteraceae > Desulfotignum. Next base: position 2,792 of record DATHSR010000539.1, read on the forward strand.
CGGGGACGGGGCGGAAATGCTGGAAGGCTCCACCGAAGAGATCATTGAAAAGCTCATTGAAAAGCTGAAAGCCAAAGGAGGACTTTGATCATGACACAGATTTTTGCATATATTCCATTCAAGAACGGCACCGCAGAAGATGTGGCATTGGAGTATCCTGCTGCGGCAAAAAAAATCGATCCTTCTGCCGGCCTGACGGCGGTGCTCACCGGTTCCGGGGCCGACCTGGACAAAGTGGCCCAGGAAATGACCCGGATCTACAAAACGGTCGTTAAGGTCGATCATGCGGACCTGGCATATCCCAATGCGGAAATCGTTCGAAAAGCGCTCCTGGACGTGCTGCCCCATGATGCCGTCATTCTGGCAGCCCATGACACCTTTGGCATGGACCTGGCACCGGGACTGGCCGTAAAAATGGACAGTGCCTATGCTGCAGATATCGTCGATTTTCAAGGCATGGACGGCAGCGTTCTGAAGATGGTCCGCCAGGAACTGGGTGGCGCTGTTTACACCCATGTGACCGCGGATATCGCTTTGGGTGCGGTGATCACCATCCGGCCGGGGGCGTTTGCTCCCACTGAGGCGGCGGATGCCGGCGGCACGGTGGCGGATAAATCTGCTGAGGTAAAAGACCTGACCGCCAAAAGAAAATTTCTGGAAGTGGTGGCAGCGGAAGTGGGGGATGTGGACATTACCAAGGCGGATGTGCTGGTTTCCATCGGCCGGGGGATTGAAGAACAGGAAAACATCGAGCTGGCCCAGGAACTCGCGGAAGCCATGGGCGCGGTGGTCTCCTGCTCCCGGCCCATCGTGGATGCCAAATGGCTTGAAAAATCCCGCCAGGTGGGTACCTCGGGCCAGACTGTCAAACCCAAGGTATATATGGCCATGGGGATCTCCGGGTCTTTCCAGCACCTGGGCGGGGTCAAGGGAAATCCCTTTATCGTGGCGGTGAACAAAAACCCAAAAGCCCCGATTTTCCAGGTGGCGGATGTGGGGATCGTGGAAAATATCCTGGAGTTCATGCCCGAGCTCACCCAAGCGATCAAGTCCCAGTAAGGTGACTGTCAATCCTTGCAGGTTGCCGGATCCAAAGATCCGGCAACCTGTGGGTTCTTTGGAAAAGGCCGGCGCGGAAACGGTTGTGTGTTTCTGTCCGGTCTTTGTTTTTTTCAGGAAACAGGGTTGAAAATCGGACGATCGGTCCTAATTTTTATATTAGCTTCCATTTACTCATTGGTCAGGAGGTGTCATGAAAAAACAGATCCAAGAAACCCGATTGAAAGTGTTCATTGAAAACGCAAGGGTTCTTCCGGAAAGCGAAATTTCAGGCCTGTCACAAAAAAAGCGTGAGGCAGTGTCGGGAAAAACCGGCCTGTGGCTGGAAGTGGAATGCCCGGAAGGTGCCTGTTCCCTGGAAAAAAACACCATTACCCTGCCGGCGGGCGGGGTGATACCCAACGAGACCAAGGGCCTCTGGCTGAACCTGTTCTGCCCGGAAAACCAGTGTGAGGTTTTAGAGGGGTCCCAGGTTCCATAGCTGAACGAAATACGCACCCCCTATTTTTCATCTGCTGAAAAAGACAGGGGGTGCGATTCAGTCATGGTGCGTCGTCAGAATCCATGCCCTGTGTTTGTTTTTGACTATTCCTCTTCAAATACAGGGAGTTGAGTAAGTTTGTCTTTGATCGCTCCCGTCAGTTTAACCGGCCTCCCGCTGGTGTCGGCAATGACAAATGTGACATCCGCGTCGATGCAGATGGCGCTGGTTGTCTTGTTCACAATCTGCTGCCGGATGACCGCACTTTTGTTGCCGATTTTTTTGAGCCCCGAGCGGACCAGAACGGTTTCCCCAACCCGGGCCGGGCTGCGGTAGGAGATATTGATGTTGACAGCAAAGAAGAAAAATTCTCCTCCCATGAACACGTCAGGATCCAGGTAGTCCTCCACCAGCTGCCATCTGCCTTCTTCGAGAAATTCCAGATACCTGGCATTGTTGACATGCTGGTACAGATCTGTGTGATATCCTCTGATTTTGATTTCCGTTTCCATTTTGAACTCCCCTGGTATTCATTCAATTCATAAACCAGTTATCCTATCATCGGATCTGGTTTTTTTAAAGGAAATTTTCCGCCGGCCCCCATAACCCTCTCCCAAGGCACTTATCCGCCGGATCCGGCATCAGTCATCGGTGACGTTACTGTTTTTGGCCTTGAATAAAACCCGGTGATCTGGTTTAACAGAAGTCGCTTGTTTGGCAGATCTGCGGGGGTGCGACACAAGATAAAAAGGAACCATGATGAATGACCGGCATATCCTGGCCGTCGACTGCGGCACCCAGAGTCTGCGGGCCATGATTTTTTCCGCCAGCGGCGAGATGCTGGCCCTGGTGAAAAAATCCTATCCGCCCTGCATCAGCCCCGGTCCGGGTCTGGCGGAACAGGATCCTGACATCTACTGGCACAGCCTGAAGGAAGCATGCCGGGAGTTGAAGCAGGCCGTCCCCCGAATGTTTGACAATATCGCCGGCGTCGGGGTGACCACCCTGCGCAACACCCTGGTGAACCTGGACAGGCAGGGGCGGGTTCTCAGGCCGGCCATCACCTGGATGGATCAGCGCCGGGCCGATTCAGTGTCCGGGGCAGCCGGGCTTCTCAGGTTCGGATATCTGGTTCCGGTGCTGGGGAAAAAACTCGAATATATCCGGTCTCTGGGCAAATGCAACTGGATCATGCAGCACCAGGCCGATATCTGGGAAAAAACCCATAAATATGTCCAGGTATCCGGCTTTCTGCACCATCGTCTCACCGGAGAGTTTGCCGATGCCCTGGCCTGCCAGATCGGGTATCTGCCCTTTGATTATAAACGCCATTGCTGGGCAGGAAAACGCACCCTGACAAGGGCACTGTTTCCGGTTTCCACAGAAAAGCTTCCCCGCCTGGTTCCGGCAGGAAAGGTCGTCGGCAGAGTTTCCCAGGCGGCATCGGATGCCACCGGTATTGCCGTGGGAACTCCGGTGATCGCCTGCGGCTCGGACAAGGGATGCGAAACCCTGGGAGCCGGCGTCATGGACCAACGCAGTGTCGCCTTGAGTTTCGGTACCACCGCCACCGTTCAGACGGTGGCGGACCGGTATTTTGAAACCCTGCCGTTCATGCCGCCGTATCCGTCACCCTTACCGGGATATTATAACCCTGAGGTGCAGATTTCCCGGGGGTTTTGGATGATTTCCTGGTTCAAGGATCAATTCGCCCGTACAGAGGTGGCAGAGGCAACCGCGTTGGGGGTTCCGGCCGAACAGATTCTGGACCGCTGCCTGAAGCAGACATCCCCCGGCGCCATGGGGCTGATGGTTCAGCCTTACTGGGGACCGGGACTGGATTGCCCCGGGGCCAGGGGCGCCATGATCGGTTTTACAGATGGACACAACCGGGAGCACGTGTACAGGGCCATTATTGAAGGGTTGGGATTCGCCCTGCTGGAAGGGATGCAACGAATTGAGAGAAAATCAAGGACCCGGATGGAAGAGGCGGTGGTCTGCGGGGGTGCATCCCAAAGCGATCAGATATGCCAGATTGCCGCAGACATTTTCAATCTGCCCATGGCCCGGGGCCGGACCCATGAGACCAGCGGCCTGGGGGCAGCCATTGTCACGGCCGCCGGCCTGGGATTTTATCCGGATATGGCTACGGCCGCCGGCCAGATGATCCAGGTGAAGACCGTGTTCGCTCCGGATCCGGACAATGCCCGGCTGTATCGGCAGATCTTTCGCAGGATCTATCTGAAAATGTACCCGGCCCTGGCTTGTTTGTATGCACAGATCGGGAAAGGTACAAAATATCCGAAAACTGTGTCAGAGCGCTAAATCTTGACTTGGCAGAACCCCTGTGCCAAAAAGGGCATCATGCTTAACCAAGGTAAAAAAAAGGAGGTCCATGGCCGATAAGATGGAAATCACCCTGCTGGGGTCCGGTACCTGCGTGCCGTCCCTGGATCGCTATCCCTGTTCGTTGCTGATCAAGGGGAAGGACACCTGTATTCTGGTGGACGCCGGTCCCGGCATTATCGGCCAGGTGTTGAAAACCGGCACGTCCATCCACGATATCGATGTGATCCTGCTGTCTCATTTTCATGTAGACCATTGCGCGGATCTGGCCCCGCTGCTGTTTGCTTCCAAATACCCCGGGGTCCGGCGGACAAAAAAACTGGTCCTGGCTGGGGGGGGCGGTATAAGGGGGTTTTTTGACCGCCTGTGCCGTGCCTATGAAGATACCATCCGCCTGGCTCCGGACCTGTTTGAGATTCTGGAGCTGCCGGAAACCGGAGCTGCCGAAAGCACCCTCCGAGAGTTGAATGACCCGGGTAATAAAGGCTTTCCAGATGCCTGCCGGCGCGGTCCGGATGGATTGATCCGTCTGCCGGGCCTGGGGGGGATCCGTCTGGCCTGGAGAGCCATGGTTCATAAACCGGAAAGCCGGGGCTTCCGGTTCACCGACCCCACCGGGTTCAGCGTGGTGTATTCAGGAGATACGGATCATGCGCCGGCCCTGGTGACCCTGGCCCGGGGGGCAGACATTCTGGTCTGCGAATCCGCCATGCCGGACGGGTTTCATGTGCCCGGGCACCTGACCCCTGGGATGGCGGGGAAAATCGCGTCCCAGGCGCAGGTCAAAAAGCTGGTTCTCACCCATTTTTATCCGGAATGTGATACGGTGGATATGGCGGCCCAGGCACAGAAAACCTTTGACGGTCCGGTGGCGCTTGCCCGGGACCTGTTGCACCTGTAAGGAGAATTTATGCAGATAGCTCAGATCATCAGTCCGGACGGTTATATTGCAGACCTTCATGACCGTGAGGAAAACAGCGAAATCCTGGCGGCCCGGTTTCATTTTCCGTTTGTGTCCGACTATATCCGGTCGGCTATTCAGGAAGGCAAGCCCTATTTTTTCACCGGCCGGAGCGGCAACGCCCAGATCGGCATCAAGACGGACCTGGTGGATGACGCCCCAAAACCGGTGATCGAGGCGTCAGATATCTATGTGGAAGGGCAGATCCAGAACCTGAACCCTTTGCTGGGCAATGCGCTGGATCTGTTCAAGAAAGGAGATGAGATCGGCCGTCTGGTGGTGATGGACCCGGAACTGCGGATCCGGGATGTCCGCCATTATCTCCACAAACGGTTGTTTGTGGGCAGGAAAACCGGCAAGGGCTATTATCAGGGAGTTGACATCCGTCATGAAACTGATCCGGCCACCGGCCTGGCCTGTGAGGATATCTCGGTGGAACTGGA
>DATHSR010000540.1:0-7330 GCA_035464035.1 Desulfotignum sp.
CAGGGCGTCAAAAAAACGGGCCATGGCCTCTATCTTGGGTGTGTCCAGATCGCAGTACAGCCGGTCATAATATCGGGCCACCACCGTTCTTGCAAGCCCCAGTTTTCTTGTACCGGCGTCAATGACCGCATCCAGATGCGCATACCCCGCCTTCCGGCTTTCCCGGAGCAGATCCAGGGCTCTGGCCGTTGTGCCGGGATGGGCTGCGGCAAAATCACGGCGCACCACCCACACCGCAAACACAAAGGGCATCCCGGTCATGTCATGCCAGAGTTTTCCCAGGTCCGCGCAATGGGAAAACCTCTGGTGCCAGGGCTGGGTCAGGGCTGCATCCCCGATGACCAGCACCGCATCCACCTGCTCCGGGACCCGGCGGATATCTGCCACCGATCCTTTGACAAACACGGGGTCCACCCCCCTTTCGGCAAAAATCATTTTCAAGAATGCGGCCGCCGTTGCCGATTCCTGAGACACCATCACGATCTTTCCCGTGAGCGCGTCCAGGGGAACCGTTGACGCACACAGCACGCTCATCACCGGCCCGCGGCAGGAGATGGACAGGTCCGGCAGCAGCAGCAGGTCATTGTGGTTCACGGCATAATGGACCGCCGAGATGGGGCTGATCTGAATATGGCCCGTTGAGACCTGACGGTTCAGGGCCGCCGGCACGTCCGTCACCAGGGTGAGCCACGAAGGCGTCATGCCATGGTCCAGGCCGTAATACACCGGGGAGGCGTTGATATAACTGATTCTTCCCATGCAAAGGTCAACCGGTTCCATAACATACCACCTTTTCCAGCAGATTCGCCCGGGTGAGATTTCCGGGGTCCAGATAGATCAGCACCGCCTGCCGTCCCGGATCCAGGGTGCCGAAATGTGGGGCAACGCCCAGGACATCGGCCCCGTTTTTCGTGACCATGGCCAGGATATCCCCCGGACGGAGGCCGGGAAAATGGTGCCGCACAAAAGCCATCTCATCGAACAGGGACAAGGAGTCACAGGAGGCCAGACTGTCGGTGCCCAGGGCCGGGGCCAGGTTTTTTTCCAGCATCCCGCAGATATCGGGCAGCCGGCCGTGGAGATGATGGTTGCTCCGGGGACACAGACAGATGCGGGTCCGGGTCTGGGCCAGGATGGCCAGATCCCGGTCCGTGACCTGGAGCAGGTGCACCCCCAGGGTGTCGGGGCCCAGCACCTTCAGATCGTCCAGATAGGCCACCGGGGTTTTGTCCCCCACGGGCCAGGTGCGGGCATCGATGCCCCTGGCTGCCAGAAAATCGTGCCATTGTCCGGCCCTGCCGGCGATAAATGCGGTTTCCACATCCGATTCCGCCGCGTGAATGGAAAACGGCAGGCCCACGGCCCGGGCTCTGTGCTTAAGGGAAACCAGCAGGTCCGGGGCGGTGGTGTGGGGGGCATGACCGGCTGCGGAAAAAGACAGGGGAAACCCTTTTTCCAGAACCAATGACGGATCACCGGTTCCCAGAAATTCCTGGAACCAGACGCCGGCCGTGCCGGCAGAGGACAGCAGATCCCGGGTGAGGCCCAGGGTGGACACCTCCCCCACGGCCCCGGTCCCCAGGTCCGGCAGGAGGTCCGCCGCCTGCCGGGCCGCAGCTGTCAGCCCGGGGGTTCCGATGCTGTCCCGCTCCCGGAGCAGGGCCGCAACCCAGGGGGCAAACCCCTTCCCTAAGGGCAGCCGGCCCTTGAGGGCGGACAGTTCCAGGTGCAGGTGGGCATTGACCAGGGCCGGCATCAGGATGCCGGGGCCGCAGTCCGTGACAGGCTCCCGGGCGGCACCGGCTGCCGTCACCTCCCGGATTTTTCCGTCCGCAGCCAGCACGCCGGCGTTTTCAAGGATGGTCCAGGGATCCTTGACCACCCATCCGGCCCGGAAAACCCTGGGGTCCCCGGTATGCCGGATGAACCGGATGCCGGATTCCGGCGCCGGCATCTGACAGGATGGAATCAGGTGGGTCATAACAGGGTATAGAAACAGTTTCGCTGGCAAGGAGTGAAACCGGCTTTGGCGATCAGGCGCTTCAGTTCGGCAAGGGGCAGCATGAATTCCACCCCGGCCGCCGCCACCACATTTTCCTCGATCATGGTGGATCCCATGTCATTGGCCCCGAAAAACAGGGCGGTCTGGGCGATTTTATCCCCCTGGGTCACCCAGGAGGCCTGGATGTTGGGCACGTTGTCCAGAAACAGGCGGCTGAGGGCCAGCACCCTGAGATAGGTCACCGCGGTTTTCTTTTCAACCTGAATCCGGGTGTTGGCCGGCTGAAAGGTCCAGGGGATGAACGCGGTGAATCCGCCGGTCTCGTCCTGGAGCTGCCGGATCTTCTCCAGGTGGGCGATCACATGATGCGCCTGTTCCAGGTGACCGAACATCATGGTGGCCGAAGAGCGCATGCCGGCCTGGTGGGCCCTTCGCATCACGTCCAGCCAGGCATCGGCCGTGCACTTGTCCGGCGACACCCGGGCCCGGATCTCGTCACACAGGATTTCAGCCCCGCCGCCGGGGATGGAGTCCAGCCCGGCCGCCTGGAGCCGGGCGATGACGTCCGCCACCGGCAGGCCGAACTTCTGGGCCATAAAATGGATCTCGGGCGGGGAAAACCCGTGGATATGGATGTCAAACCGCTGCTTGATGAACCGGAGCATGGTTTCATAAAAATCCAGGTCCAGGTCCGGGTTCATCCCTCCCTGGAGCAGAATCTGGGTCCCGCCCAGATCGAGGGTCTCCTGAATTTTGCCGGCCAGGTCTTCAAAGGAGATCACATATCCGTCCCCATGTCCCGGGGGTCTGAAGAATGCACAGAACCGGCACCCGGACACGCAGGTGTTGGTGTAGTTGATGTTCCGGTCGATCACATAGGTGACCACCGGATCGGGGTGCAGAAAAAACCGCCGGCTGTGGGCCAGGCTCCCTAAGGTCAGCAGGTCTGCTTCGGCCAGCAGGATCCCTGCTTCCTTTGCATCCATCCGCTGGTTTTGCCTTACTTTGTCAATAATGTCAGATAACGGCGTCATGGGTCTTTGCCTGAATCAGTTCCTGGGATTGTAGAAGGAATCCCGCTGCACCGGGTCAAACCCGGCACTGCGGATCATGGCCGCCATCTGGTCCCGGGTCAGGCCTCTGGCGGACCTGGCCCCGGCGGTGTGGGTGATGCGCTCTTCAATGATGGTGCCGTCCAGGTCATCGGCCCCGAAGCTCAGGGCCACCTGGGCCAGGGGCTCTCCGATCATCACCCAGTAGGCCTTGATGTGGTCGAAATTGTCCAGCATCAGCCGGGCCACGGCCACGGCCTTGAGATCTTCCACCGCCGTGGTGGGGGGCAGATGGGACAGCCGGGTGTTTTGGGAATGAAACGCCAGGGGGATGAAGGCGGAAAACCCGCCGGTCTCATCCTGGATCTCCCGCAGGGTGATCAGGTGATCCACCCGTTCTTCTGTGGTTTCGATATGGCCGTAGAGCATGGTGGCGTTGGTTCTGATGCCCGATCTGTGAACCGCCTTGACGATCTGGATCCACCTTGCGTGATCGATTTTTTTGGGGAACAGGGCATCGTGGATCCGGGTGTTGAGGATTTCCGCGCCGCCGCCGGGCATCATTTCCAGGCCGGCCTCCCTGAGGCGCAGGATGGTCTGGTCCAGGCCCAGGCCGGACACCCGGGACAGGTAATCGATCTCCACGCAGGTAAACGCCTTGATCACCGCGTGGGGCCGGATTCTCTTCACCGTTTTGAGCAGGTCCAGGTAATAGTCAAACCCCAGCGATTCGTTGAGCCCCCCCACAATGTGCAGCTCGTCCACCGGCTCGTCGATCCGGGCCATCAGGTGCTGTTCGATCTGTGCCAGGGTCCAGGCGTAGGCCCCGGACTCTTGTCTGTCTTTGGCATAGGCACAGAACGCACACCGGTTTTTGCAGATGTTGGTGTAGTTCAAATGCTGGTTGTAGACATAATAGGCGATGTTGCCGTGTCTGGCCCGGCGCACCGTATCGGCGATCATGCCGGTTCCCAGCAGATCCGGGGTCTCGTACAGAAGGATCCCGTCCTGTCTTGTCAGCCGGGCGCCCTGCCGGACCCTGGCCAGGATCGCTTCCAGCCGGCTGTCCATGAATGCGGGGTCCATCACCGCCTCTTGTGTGAAAGGGTGTGCATCACAAAAAATCCTTATGACTGGTTGATCTCATGGATCATGGCCGCAATGCCGGCGGCCAGCTGCTCCTGTTTTTCTCCGGCCCGTTCCCGGATCTTTGCTGTTTTTTCGGGCGGGTCTGTCCTGCCGGACCGGTTTTCCCTGCATATCCCGATATCCAGGCACTCCCCTTTCCGGTCAACGGTCAGCGACAGGGGCACCCGGATCTCAAACCCAAGCCGGCAGGCCGAAGGATCCGGGCAATCTTCGGGCCGGCCATTGCGGCAATCCAGATGGTCCTTGAGGGAAATCAGATCTTTTTCCAGCACCAGCTGCGTTACCGCCTGCCAGTCCACTGCCGCAAACAGGGTGTCCACCAGTTTTTTTTCGTTTTCCTGAATGGATCGGGGGTCTGTGTGTTTCATGGCACCGGCCTTTTAGGTGAACATCTGGTCAATTTCTTTTCCAAACCTCAGAAACGCGGCACCGGCCGGGGACTTGATATTATCCAGAACCAGGGGGGTCCGGTGTTCAGCGGCCGTGCCGATTTCAGGGTCGGACGGAATATGGGTGGCAAAAACCAGATCCGCCATCTGGGTGCTGAGGGATTGCCTGTCCAAGAACGCCTGACTGTCGGCTGCCCCGTGGCAGCGGTTAAACACAAACCCGCCGATCTTCGAACCGTTCCGGTGGGTTTTCCGGACATGGGTGATCAGCCTGAGCAGCGCCAGGCAGTCGGTTCCGGTCATCATGCCGGGGCAGACCGGCGCAATGTGCCAGTCTGCGGCGGTCAGGGCCATGACGCTCAAAATCCCCCAGGAAGAGGGGGCATCAATGATGATATAGGCATAACGGGCGCTGGCATCTTCATGAAGCACCTGTCTGAGCCGGGTCTGGCCGGAAACATCCCCGGACATCCCCAGGGCGGTGACAAACAGATCGAATCCGGCCGGCAGAACATCCAGCCAGGCCAGCGGTGTCTGGACCACCGCTTCTGAGGTCTCCATTGTCCCGTTGAGCACCGATGCGATGTCATGCCCCGCCTTTCCCAGAGCCACCCCGGTCCATTCGGTGGCGCACCCCCGGGGATCGCAGTCCACCAGCAGCACCTTTTTTTCATATAATGCCAGGGCTGCGGCAAGATTGACGGCAACAACGCTTTTGCCGATGCCGCCCTTGGGGCCTGAAATTGTCAACACAATACCCATGATCCGTCTTTTGTAGCACAATTTGAAAAAAGATCAATCCCCGATCCCGTGCCGGGTTGAAATAATCCCGGGAATGTATGATAATTGCCGCTGTCTGCCATTTCACTAAAGGAGGCTTGCATCAATGGCCATTGCATCTGCAACCCGGGACAGGATCCAGGCATACCTTGATTTTCTGATGGTGGAAAAAGGCTTGTCCGCCAACAGCATCACCGCCTATGCCGCGGATCTTTCCTGTTTTCTGGATTTTCTGGAACAAAACCGGTTGCAGGATCTGGAAACCGTGGACACCACCGTGATCCTGGCGTGGCTGATTCACCTGTCCCGCAAGGGGCTGGCTTCCAGCTCCCGGGCCCGGAACCTGGTCACCGTCCGGGGCCTGTTCAAATTTCTGGTCAACGAAAAATTTCTGACGCTAAACCCGGTCAAAGATGTGGATATCCCCAAAACCGGCCAGGCCCTTCCGGACATCATGTCCGTGTCCGAGGTGGCGGCCCTTCTGGATGCCATCGACACCACGCACCCCAGAGAGCTGCGCGATGCCGCCATGCTGGAAATCATGTACGGCGCAGGGCTCCGGGTTTCCGAACTGATCTGCCTCAAAACCCCGGATGTCAACCTGGAGGCCGGCACCGTCCGGGTCACGGGAAAAGGCAGCAAGCAACGGATGGTGCCGTTAGGGTCCAAGGCTGCCGCCATCACGGCCCAGTGGAAGGATCAGGTCCGGCCCCGGATGCTCAGAAACATCACCAGCCCCTTTCTTTTTGTGGCCAGGGCTGGAAAACCCATGACCCGCCAGGGGTTCTGGAAAATCATCAAGAAATATGCGGCCCGGGCCGGCATATTCCGCAATATCTCCCCCCAGACCCTGCGGCATTCCTTTGCCACCCATCTGCTGGAAGGCGGCGCAGACCTGCGGGCCGTCCAGGTGATGCTGGGACACGCGGACATTGCCACCACCCAGATATACACCCATGTTTCCAGAGACTACCTGGTGCGCATGCACCAGGCATTTCATCCCCGGCAGTAGCGGCAGACCGTGCCGGACATTCCCTTGATTGTTGGCAGGCTTTTATGGTATGAGAGACGCCTGGCATTGACCTTTGAACGGAAACAACCACCATGAACAACCCGGAAACCCTCCGATCCGCCCTTTTTCAGATATCCCGGCCGGTTTTTGTCTTCAGGCAGGACAACCGGCTGTGTGTTGCCCATGACTGCACCGGCCATGCACAAACGGTTTCTGAAAACACCGATACCGCCGGGGCCCTGCCCTTTGACGCCTTTGCACCGGCGGTCTTGCTGTCCGCACTGGGGGATGCCGCATTCACGGCCCGGCACAACCTGGCCTACCCCTATGTGGCCGGTGACATGGCCAACGGCATCTCTTCGGTGGAGATGGTCCGATCCATGGCTGACAACGGCATGCTGGGATTTTTCGGTGCCGGCGGGCTGTCGCTGGAACAGATCCGGCAGGCAGTGACGGCCCTGACCACTGGATTGAAAGACAGGCCCTTTGGCTTGAACCTGATCCATTCCCTGGGGGACCCGGACCATGAAATGGCCACGGTGCAGCTGTACCTGGACCACGGCATCCGCCTGATCAGCGCCGCCGCATTCATGCGCATGACCCCGGCCCTGGTCTATTTCCGGGTCAAGGGAATTCATGTGGCAGCAGACGGACAGGTGACCGCACCCAACCGGATCATCGCCAAGGTCTCCCGGGTGGAGGTGGCCCGGCAGTTTTTCTCTCCGCCCCCTGAAAAACTGGTCCAGGAACTGGTGGACAGACACCTGATCACCCGGCAGGAAGCGGACCTGTCCCGGCACATTCCCATGGCACAGGACCTGACCGCGGAAGCCGACTCCGGGGGACACACGGACAACCGGCCGGCCCTGGCCCTTTTGCCCACCATGATCACGCTGAAAAACCAGTTCATGGCAGAATACCGGTATCCAGCCCCCCTGTGCGTGGG
>DATHSR010000541.1:0-17604 GCA_035464035.1 Desulfotignum sp.
CAAAAGGACCTTCCGGTGCCGCGGCCGGTCACAGGGTGTTTCACCCCCCGGCGCGGGTTACATCCCGGCAAATTTCCATCTGGCCAGGCTGTGGTTTCAATCCTGCCCATGCACGCCCCGGACAATTGCCGGGACCGGTAAAAGAGACCGGGCCGGGGCATGATCTCTGGCATGGTGTTTGCTTTATTGAAACCATAAGATAACGGCGCCAAGGGAGGTGGACAATGCCGGATCCCCGTAATTCCCTGACAGATGCCCGCGAAAAATGGAAAATCCTTGTCATTGACGATGAGCCCGATGTCCGTGAGGTTCTGGCCATCAGTCTCGAAGATGCCGGATATGAGGTGATCTGCGCCCAGGACGGTGAAACCGGCCTGGCCATGCTTACGGCCGAATCCCCCCAGATTCTGATCACGGATATCAAGATGCCGGGCATGAGCGGCCTGGAGGTGCTGGAAAAGGCCGGGCAGCTCCGGCCCGATACCCAGGTGATCGTCACCACCGGGTTTGCGGACATCAAAAAAGCGGTCACAGCCCTGCAGCACGATGCGTCCGATTTTATCACCAAGCCGGTGGATGACACCACCTTGCACCTGGCATTGAAGCGGGCCATGCAGCGGTACCGGGACAGAAAGGAACTGGCCGACTATACCCGGCTGCTGGAGCAGACCGTTCTGAACCAGGAAAAGATTCTTCACCAGGAAAAAATGATGTCTTTGGGCCGCCTGGCCGCCAGCATCGTTCATGAGATCAACAACCCGCTTTCCGGGATATTGAACTATATCCGGCTGATGATCCGGCTGACGGAAAAACCGGGATGGGATGACGGGAACCGGGATCGGTTCAAAAATTATCTGACCGTCATTCTCCAGGAAACCCGGCGCTGCGCCGAACTGGTGTCCGGCCTGCTCCAGTTCTCCAGGAAATCCAGCCCGCAGTTTTCAAGGGTCAATCTCTGTGAACTCATGGATTACAGTCTCAAGCTGTGCAACCACAAACTCAAGCTGGCAGACATCCTTGTGGAAATATCCTGCCCGCCGGACCTGCCAGCGGTTTCCGGAGATTTCAATCAACTCCAGCAATGTCTGATCAACCTGATTTTCAACAGCATTGATGCGTTGGATACCGGGGAAGCAGGCAGGGCTGATATGCCCGGGCCGGACGGCCAAGACACCCCGGCAGGCAGGACAGGTGTCATTGAAACCCGGCCCGGGCCGGATCATTCTGGCGGCCGGGATCCGGATAAGCCGGCCGGTAACGGGTTCCGGCACCGGAAACGGATCCATTTGGAGGGGTATTTTGAGGCATCAAAAAACCGGGTGTGCCTCCGGGTGACAGACAACGGCAAAGGCATCGCCCCGGAAGACCTGCCCCGGATTTTCGAGCCGTTTTTCACCACCAAACGCCAGGGCCACGGTGTGGGTCTGGGGCTGTCCACGGTTTACGGGATCATAGACCATCACGGGGGAACCATTGCCGTGGACAGTGAGCCGGGCCGGGGCACAGCGGTGCTTATCAAGCTTCCCCCGGCGGACGGGGAGATGCCGGCGAAGGCAGCCCCGGGCAGCGGTGATACCGGTCAGACCACTGCCGGGCCGAACCATGGAGAGGAGAGATCCCATGAATCCGGATAATGCGGCATTGCGCATAGGGGTGTACATCTGCCACTGCGGGGTGAACATCGCCGGAAAGGTGGATGTGGCCGAGGTAAGCCAATGGGCCGGATCCCTGTCCCATGTGGCGGTGTCCAGGGACTACAGGTTCATGTGTTCCGAGCCGGGTCAGGCCATGATTGAAACCGATATCCGGACCCACGGGCTGAACCGGGTGGTGGTGGCCTCCTGCTCTCCCCGGCTCCACGGGAAAACCTTTATGGAAACCTGCCGCCGGGCCGGGATCAACCCCTATTATTTCTGCATGGCATCGGTGCGGGAGCAGGTGTCCTGGGTCACCCGGGACCGGGACCGGGCCACGCGCAAGGCCCGGCACCTGGTGGCGGCGGCGGTGGGCCGGGTGAAACACCAGCGCCCGCTGACTGCCGGCATGTCGCCGGTATATCCGGATGTGGCGGTGATCGGGGGCGGGATCGCCGGCATGCAGGCGGCCATCGACATCGCCAGTGCCGGGCTTCAGGTGCACCTCATTGAAAAGGACAGCACCATCGGCGGACATATGCTTCAGTTTGACAAAACCTTTCCGACCCTGGACTGTGCCGCGTGCATCGGCACCCCCAAGATGGTGGAGGTGGCCCAGAATTCGAACATCCATCTGCACACGTTCAGCCAGGTCAGCCAGGTCACCGGGTTTGTGGGCAATTTCACCCTGGATATCACGGAAAAACCCCGGTATGTGAACGCCAGCCTGTGCACCGGGTGCGGGGAGTGCGCTGCGGTCTGCCCGGTGTCGATTCCCAGCGTCTGGGACATGGGACTGGCTGACCGCAAAGCCATTGGTCGAAGTTTTCCCCAGGCCATTCCCATCACCTTTCAGATTGAAAAAAGTGAGACACCGCCGTGTACCCGCACCTGCCCGGCCGGCATCAATGTTCAGGGCTATGTGCAGCTGGCCAGACAGGAAAAATATGATCAGGCCCTGGCCCTGATCATGGAAAAAGCTCCGTTCCCCGGGGTCCTGGGCCGGGTCTGCCCCCATCCGTGTGAAGGGGCCTGCACCCGGAAAGACACGGATGCGCCGGTGGCCATCCGGCTGCTCAAGCGGTTTGTGGCGGACATGGCCGGCGCCTCCCGCTGGCAGGTGCCGGATATCACGGATAGAAAAGAGAAGGTTGCAGTGGCCGGGGCCGGCCCGTCCGGGCTGACCGCCGCCTATTTTCTGCGGCGTTTCGGGTATCAGGTCACGGTGTTCGAGGCGTCGGACCATGCCGGGGGCATGCTCAGGACAGGGATTCCGGCGTACCGCCTGCCCCGGGATATCCTGGATGCTGAAATCCGGCATATCCTGGATCATGGCATCCGGTTCATTCCCCGGACCTGCCTGGGAAAAGACCTGGATCTGAATGCCCTCAAGGCCGCCGGGTTTGCTGCCGTGTTTCTGGCCTTCGGAGCCCACCGTTCCCTGACCCTGGGTCTGGCAGGCGAAGATACCCTGGACGGGGTGGTGGATGCCGTGACTTTTTTAAAACAGGTCAGCCAGGGGAAAGAAACCGGATGCCGGGGCCGGGTCCTGGTGGTGGGCGGCGGCAACGTGGCGGTGGATGCCGCCCGGTCTGCAGGGCGCATCCCCGGGTGCACGGTCACCCTGGTGTACCGGCGCACCAAAGATCAGATGCCGGCCTATGCAGAGGAGATCACCGGCGCCCTGGAAGAGGGGATTAATATAGTGGAACTGGCCGCACCCGTGGCCCTGGAATCTGAAAACGGGCGGGTCACCCAGGTGACCTGCCTGAAAAACCAACTGGGTCCGCCGGATGCCTCGGGCCGGCAGCGGCCGGTGCCCATCCTTGGATCGGAATTTCTCCTGTCCTGTGACACCCTGATTCCGGCCATCGGCCAGGTCCCGGATGTCTCGGGCATAGATACGGTTTCCGGGCTTGAGATCACGGCAGACAACCGGGTCCGGGTGGATGCCCATACCTTTGAAACCGGTTTGCCCGGGGTGTTTGCCGGCGGGGACCTGGTGCTGGGGCCCGCCACAGTGGTGGAAGCCATTGCCCAGGGCCGGGAAGCGGCCCGGCAGATTCATGCGTTTATCCGGCAACAGGAACGGTCCGACATTCCCGGCCCGGAAACAGGCCCGGCCGTCAGACCAGCAGATGCCGGTTTGGCCGGCGGGATTTCTCCGGATACGGTTACCGCCCGGATGGCAGACAGCAGGGACCCGGCACCGGAAACAGCAGACCGCCGGCCCCGCCTGGAGGCGGCCGACATCCCGGGCGCCCGGGCGGTCCTGGAACAGACCGCCGGCCAGCCCCGGGCCCGGGCTGCCTGGATGGACCCGGAGCTGCGCATCCAGGGATTTGACGAGGTGGAATCCTGCCTCACCCCGGACCAGGCCCTGGCAGAGGCGGGCCGGTGCCTGAACTGCGGTATCTGCTGCGAGTGCCGGGCCTGTGTGGCGGCCTGCGAGCCCGGTGCCATCGAGCATGCCATGACGGCCCGGCAGTTTCAGGTCCGGGCCGGGAGCATCATCCTGGCCACCGGATACGACACCCTGGATCCGGCCGCCCTGACCCGGTTCGGGTACGGCCGGTATCCCAACGTGTTCACTGCCCTGGAGTTCGAGCGCCTGAGCAACGCCACCGGCCCCACAGGCGGGCAGATCCTGATGAAGGATGCAGACCGCAGGTTTACCC
Source organism: Desulfotignum sp. (assembly GCA_035464035.1). Taxonomy (GTDB): domain Bacteria; phylum Desulfobacterota; class Desulfobacteria; order Desulfobacterales; family Desulfobacteraceae; genus Desulfotignum. The sequence continues at coordinate 4,313 of DATHSR010000541.1, forward strand.
GGCCCCCGGAATCGGTGGCCATCGTGCACTGTGTGGGCAGCCGGGATGCCGCTTTCCACGAATACTGCTCCCGGGTGTGCTGCATGTACGCCCTCAAGTACACCCACCTGATCAAGGAAAAGGTGGGCCATGACACCCGGGTATATGATTTTTACATTGACATGCGCTGTTTCGGCAAAGGGTATGAGGAGTTTTTTCAGCGGTGCCAGCAGGAGGGGACCCTGTTTGTCCGGGGCAAGGTGGCCCGGGTCACCCATGAGCCCGGTCCTGCCGGAGACGGAGAAAAACTGGTGGCTGTTGCCGAAGACACCCTGCTGGGCGAGGTGATCCGGGTGCCCGTGGATATGGTGATCCTGTGTATGGCCATGGAAGCCCGGAAAGATGCCCAGGCCATCGGCCGGATCCTGGGGGTGAACCAGGGGGCGGACGGTTTTTTCCTGGAGGAGCACCCCAAGCTGGGACCGGTGAACACCGCCACCGAAGGGGTGTTTCTGAGCGGTTGCTGCCAGAAGCCCATGGATATCCCGGACACGGTGGCCCAGGCCTCCGGGGCCGCGGCCAAGGCATTGTCCCTGGCGGCCCGGGGCCGGGTGGAGATCGCCCCCACCGTGGCCGGCATCGATCCGGACATGTGTGCCGGGTGTCAGCTGTGTTTGACCCTGTGTCCCTACGGGGCCATTGAATTTGATGACATACGCCGGGTGTCTGTGGTGAACGAGGCCAAGTGCAAGGGCTGCGGTTCCTGCTCCGGGGCCTGTCCCTCCGGGGCGGCCGCCAGCCGCCATTTTACCCGGAAACAGATGTTCGCCGAGATCAGCGGGGTGCTGGCGGACCTGTGACAGGCCGGCATCCGGGCGCAGTCCGGCGGCTCCTCCGGTACCCGAACCTGTGAAGAAAGGAGAATGACATGCCCGAGACCGTTATGAATACCGATCCCGTGTCAGCGGCCTCCCCCGGTTCCCAGGGCCCGGCGGCGGTTGGGACGGACGTCTTCGAGCCGGTGATCATCGCGTTTGTGTGCAACTGGTGCACCTATACCGCCGCCGACCTGGCCGGCACCTCCCGGCTGTCCTATCCGGACAATGTGCGGCTGGTGCGGGTCATGTGCACGGGCATGGTGGATACCCAGTATGTGATCAAGGCGTTCCTGGAAGGGGCCGATGCCGTGCTGGTGTCCGGGTGCCATCCCGGGGACTGCCATTATATCAACGGCAATTACAAGGCCCGGCGCCGGATCACGCTGCTCCGGCAGATTCTGCCCCGGTTCGGCATCGATGCGGCCCGGCTGCGCCTCACCTGGATCGGGGCCAGCGACGGGATCGAATTCGCCCGGACCATGAACCGGTTTGTGACACAGATAAAGGAGCTGGGTCCGTGCCAGACCCGGCTGCACGCGGTGATCTGACCGGCAGCACGTCAAAAACGGCTGATCGTCAGCCACAGGAGATCCTATGATTGCATCCTTGGAAACCAGAGACAAAAGTGTCACCCGGACCCTTCAGGGGTTTTTTGAAAAGATCCTTGACACCGGGGCGGCGGATGCGGTGCTGGTGCCGTCCCGGGTGTCGGATTCCTCGTTTGTGAAACCGTGTCTGTTCACCCGGACCGGCGGTCTGAGCCGGACCCTGCCCCTGGGACCCGGGTTCTTCGTCAATGCCGGCCCCATGGTGTCCCGGCTGACCCGGACCCCCGGCGGCGGCCGGATGGCCGTGTGGCTGCGGCCCTGCGAGACCCGGGCCTTTGTGGAATTGACCAAGCTCAGGCAGGGGAGCAGGGACGGGGTGATCCTCATCAGCATGGACTGCCCCATGGCCCTGTCCCGGGAGGATTATGAGGCCTGGGCCGGCAAAGGGCCGGATACCGGTACGGTGGAAGCATGGATCCGCAGGGTGTATCAGAAAACTGGAAGCCGGGAACCGGCAGGTCCGGAGCCTGGACCCCCTGGCACTGAAAGCGGGATTGGAAAATGGCCGGTTTCCCGGGCCTGTCAGGTGTGCGACACCCCCTGGCCGGTGAATGCGGATGTGTCGGTGCTGCTGCTGGGATCCGACCTGGACCGGACCATTTCCCTGCGGGGAGATACTGAAAAAGGAGACGCATTTCTTGCCGGACTGGAACTGGACGCAGGCAGGGAACCCGAAACCCGCAAGACAGTGATGGCTGATCTGGAAACCGTTCATGGGTCCGCATTTCAGGCCATGGACGCAGCCGTTCAGGAACAGACCCATGCCATGGACCGGCTGGCAGCGTTTTTCAGTGCCTGCATCAACTGCCACAACTGCCGGAGCGTGTGCCCGGTCTGCTATTGCAGGGAATGCGTGTTCAATACCGATGCCCTGGACCATGATCCCGGCCAGTACCTGGCCTGGGCCGGTAAATGGGGGCAGGTGCCGTTGCCCTTTGACACCCTGTTCTATCATCTGACCCGCATGGCCCATATCGGTTGCACCTGCGTGGGCTGCGGCCAGTGCACCCTGGCCTGTCCCAGCCATATTCCGGTGGCAGACCTGTTCATATCGGTTTCCCGGGCCGCCCGGGCCGCGTTTGACTATGTGCCGGGCAGAGATGATGCAGAACCGCTGCCGCTGTCGGTGTTCAGGGAGTCGGAATTTTCAGACACCGTGGGCATGGGGGAGGTCCCATGAAGAACCGGATTGGAAAAACCCTGGTGATCGGCGGCGGTATTTCCGGGATCCGTGCCTCCCTGGACCTTTCCCAGGCAGGATTTCAGGTGCTGCTGGTGGAATCATCGGATCACCTGGGGGGACTTTTGTCACACCTGTATCATCAGTTTCCCACATCCACCTGCGGCATGTGCCGGATGCTGCCCATGGCCGGCCGGGACCGGGTGTCATTGCAGTGCCTGCGCCGGGGGTTGTGCCATGAAAATATCGAGGTCTGCCTGTCCACGGACCTGATCGGCCTGGAAGGGGCTCCCGGCGGGTTCACCGCGGCCCTGAGCAGCCGGGAAAGCCGGGACCGGGGGGAATGCCCGGTCCTGGTGGTGGATGATGAAAAGATTGTCCGGGATTCCATGCGGGAATGGCTGGCCGAAGAGGGGTATCCGGTGCAGACGGCGGCATCGGCCCAGAAAGCGTTGGACCTGCTGGAAACAGACCGGTTTCAGGTGATGCTCACGGACATCAGGATGCCTGGCATGGACGGGGTGACGCTTTTGTCCCGGGCCAGGGCGGTGCAGCCGGACCTGGCCGTGGTCATGATGACCGCTTATGCGGCCGTGGATTCGGCAGTGGCGGCCATGAAACAGGGGGCTGTGGAATACCTGGTCAAACCCTTTGACCCGGATGCGGTGCTGACCCTGGTGGACCGGATCTTTCAGGCATCTTTCGCAGACAAGGCCAGAAAGGAAACCGTGGATGCCGTGATCCTGGCGGCCGGGGCCGGATTTTTCCGGCCGGACCAGGGGATCAACCCTTATGGATACAACCGGATTCCCGGGGTGGTCACCAATCTGGAGTTTGAGCAGATGCTCAGCCGGCAAGGCACCGGAGACCCGCACCTGCTGCACCCGGTCACATCCCGGCCGGTGCGGCGCATTGCCTGGTTTCAGTGCGTGGGATCCAGGGACGTGCAGTCCGGCACGCCTTTTTGTTCCGCCACCTGCTGCATGATCGCCGTAAAACAGGCCCTGCTGGTCAAAACCCGGTATCCGCAAGTGGCGGATGCCCGCATTTTTTACATGGACCTGCGCACCTGGGGCAAGGCCTCTGACCGGTATGCAGAAGAGGCGGCCCGGGCCGGGGTGGGGTTTGTCCGGGCCCGGGTGCATTCTTTGGCCCCGAATGTGACAGATCCGGATGTGACAGACCCGGGCGCGACAGATCCGGATGCCGGGATCCGGGTGACCTGGGTGCCGCTGTCCGGAGCCCGGCAGGAAGCGGCCTTTGACCTGGTGGTGCTGGCACCGGGGCAGCATCCGGAGCCCTTTGCCGCCGCCTTTGTCCGGGACCATGACCTGATCGTGGATGACCGGGGATTTATCCGGCCGGCACCGTTTTCGACAGCAGACACCGCCCGGCCCGGCATATTTGCCTGCGGCGGGTGCACCGGACCCAAAGATATCCATGACTCGATTCTCGCCGCCTCTGCGGCGGCCCTGTCCGCCATGCAGGTGATGACGGCGGCCGGCAGGGACCGGGTGCCGGCCGGCACCCCGGCATCGGATGGTAACACGAACAAAGCGGATGAAGGTTCCGGTGCCGCTTCAGATTCAAATACCAAAACCGGGTTCAAAAACCGGTCCCCTGGTGTGAACGGCCCGGATCCGCCGTTGGTTCCGGACGGCCCGGAAAGCGGCCTGGCACTCTGGCCGAAGGCCCTGGTGGTGGGGGGCGGCATCGCCGGCATGACCGCGGCCCTGGGAATTGCCGACCAGGGGTTTGAGGTGGACCTGGTGGAAAAGACCGGTGCGCTGGGGGGCAACCTGACCTGGCTGGGTCCGGCCATCGAAGGGGCGGATGAATTTCTGGCCCGGCAGACAGATGCGGTGCAGGCCCATGACCGCATCCGGGTTCACTTGCGGTCCTGCGTGGCAGAAACCGCCGGCCGGCCCGGGCAGTGGACCACCCGGCTGTCTTCTGTTTCAGACACCGGTACGGCCCTGCCGGCTGATCCGGCGGCCGCCCCAAAAGGTCTGAAAAACCCGGACAGCTCACCGGACAGAGACCTGGAAACGGTTGTCCGACACGGGGTGGTGGTGCTGGCCGTGGGCGGGACCCAGGCAGAAGCGGTCCCGACAGATCCGATCCAGGCGGATCAGGGCCCGAAAGGTCCGGCCCGACAGGGTCCGGCCCAGCCGGATTCCGGTGTTTCAGCCCGCAGGCAGGGACCGGGCATCTATACCCAGCAGCGGTTTCAGCAGGCATTGGACAGTAAGACCATTGACACGGCCCATCCGCTCCAGGTGGCCATGATCCAGTGTCATGGGTCCCGGGAACCGGGCCGGTTCTACTGTTCCCGGGTCTGCTGTTCCCGGTCCCTGGACCAGGCCCTTTTTCTGACCCGTGGGCATCCGGAAACCCGGGTGGTGGTCTTCTACCGGGACATGATGACCATCGGTGCGGCAGAGGCGGCCTTTTCCGCAGCCCGGCAGGCCGGGGTGGTGTTTGTGCCGTATGAACCAGGCGGCGGACCGGATCTGGCCCCCCATGACAACGGGTGCGGCATCACCTGGACCGATCCCGTCCTGGGCCGGCCCATGGCCATGGATGCCGACTATGCGGTTCTGGCCACCGGCATTGTATCCGGCCTGACCCGGGATCTGGCCGGCATGTTCGGGGCGGCCCCGGACCGGGACGGGTTCTTTGACCAGGCCGATATCAAGTGGCGGCCGGTGGAGGCGGTGGATCCCCGGGTTCTGGCCTGCGGTCTGTGCCTGGAACCAGGCGGCCTGGACCTGGTCCTGGCCGGTGCCCGGTCGGCGGCGGCCAAAGCGGTCTCTTTGCTGCGGCACAAACGGTTTGTGCCCAACCCGGACACGGCCCGGGTCCGGGCCGCCTTGTGCAGCCTGTGCCAGGTGTGTGTGGCGGTCTGTCCGTTCAATGCCCGGTATGTGGACTGGGAGACCCGCACCCTGAGGGTGGACCCGCTGCTGTGCCAGGGCTGCGGGGTGTGTGCGGCCGCCTGTCCTTCCGGGGCCGCCGTGGTGGAACCCCTGTCTGCCAGGCCCATGTTCAAGGCGATTCATGCGGCATTGGACAACAGATAAAGGAGGTGTTCATGCGTCTTTTGGATCTTCGTGAAAAACTGGAAGCCCGGCCGGACCTGGCCCGGCGCCTGGAACAGGTGAAAGACCGGGTGGCACCCTGTATCCAGTGCGGCACCTGTTCCGCATCCTGTCCCAATGCAGATGTCATGGACATGACTCCCCGGCGGATGTGGCGGGCCCTGCTGGCGGACCGGGTGGAAACGGTGTTTTGCAGCAAGACCTTCATGCTGTGCGCCAGCTGCTACCTGTGTACCCTGCGCTGTCCCCGGGGCCTGGCCCTGACCCATGCCATGGCCGGGCTGAAACAGGTGGCATTCGGCCTGGACCTGGACCGGTTCCGGCGGTCTATTCTTTTCTACCGGGCGTTCATGGACAATATCCGCCAGTATGGCCGGATCCGGGAGATGGAGATGATGACCCGGTATTTTCTGGCCCTCAAGCACCCCCTGGCACCGTTCGGGTATACCGCCATGGGGATCCGGCTGATGGCCCGGCACAAACTGCACCCGCACCTGCCCGACCGGGGGCCGGGCAGACTGGCCCCCCTGTTTGACCGGGCGGGCCGCCAGGAGGCGTGACCATGGATTATCTGTATTATCCGGGTTGTTCCCTGGAGGGCACGGCCATGGAATATGACCGGTCCTGCCGGGCACTGGCAGCGGCACTGGACATGGATCTTGTGGAAATTCCAGACTGGACCTGCTGCGGTGCCACGGCAGCCCAGTGTGTGGATGAACTGCTGTCCGTGGTGCTGCCGGCCCGGAACCTGGCCCTGGCGGAAAAAACAGATCCGGGCAAAGATATCCTGGTGCCCTGCAGCGGCTGCTACCTGAACCTGGAGACGGCCCGGCAGCGGATCCGGACCGATCCGGTCTTGCGCGTCCGGGTCAATCAGATCCTGGCACCGGACGGCCTGGCCGTGACCGGGTCGAACCGGGTCCGGCACCTGCTGGATGTGCTGTCCCGGGACGGGGCCGTGGATCAGGTGACGGCCCGGGCCGGAACAAACATGGCAGGCCTGGTGGTGGCCCCCTATTACGGGTGCCAGTGCCTGCGGCCTTTTCATGCCTTTGATGACCCGGAGCAGCCCCGGTCCATGGATGCCCTGATCCGGGCAGCCGGGGCAGCGGTTCTGGCATGGGACATGGGGGCCGCCTGCTGTGGGGCTTCCACCGCCGCCACCAGCCCCGGGGTGGGCCAGGCCCGGGTAACACAGATTCTGGACCAGGCCGGATCTGCCCAGGCCGTGGTCACGGTGTGTCCCATGTGCCAGATGAACCTGGAGCGGTTCCAGACATCACCGGTCCCCATTCTGTACCTGCCCCAGTTTCTGGGGCTGGCCATGGGACTGCCGTCTGAATCCCTGGGATGCGGGCTGAACCTGTCGGATATCGGGCCGGTGGTGATGCGGGGGTCCCCATGACCCGGCAGGATTCCATGGCTGCCGGGCCAGCCGGCAAAAAAGACATCGTGTCCCGGGTGATCCGGTATGTCCGTCACAGCCTGGTGTTCCGGCTCATTTTCATTGTGGGCCTGACCGTGATCCTGTCCATCTCCCTGTGGGCCTATGTCAACATCAGAAATTTCAAGACCCGGAACATGGAAACCCATATCGCGTCCACCGACCGGCTGAGCAACGCCATCAAGCTGGGCACCCATTACGCCATGATGCTCAATTCCAGGGATGACATCACCCAGATCATCAACAATATCGCAAGGCAGCCGGAGATCGAAAACATCCGCATCTACAACAAGGACGGCCAGATCAAGTTCACCAACAAGGCCCATGAAATGGACCGGATCATCGACATCAAGGCGGTGGCCTGTGATATCTGCCACAAGCTGGACCCGGCGCCGTCGGACATCCCCCTTTCCGGGCGGACCCGCATTTTCCAGTCCCCGGAGGGCCACCGGCTGCTGGGCATTGTCCAGCCCATCAGCAATGAGCCCGGGTGTGCCGTCAGTGACTGCCATTTTCATCCCCAGGACCAGACCATCCTGGGGGCCCTGGATGTGGTGGTGTCGTTGAAGAACACCGACCAGCAGGTGGTGAAAATGGAGCAGGGGGTGATCCATCTGGCCATGTCCACCATTCTGGTCACCTCGGTGATTATTTTTCTGACGATTTTCTTTTTTGTGAAAAAACCGATCATCCAGCTGGTGGCAGGCACCCGCCGCATTGCCAGCGGGGATTACGATGCAGACATCGACATCGGCTCCGCCCTGGAGATCCGGCCCTTAGGGGAGGCGATCCGGCAGATGGGCAAAAAGATCGGAATACACCAGGCCGCACTGCGAAAACAGAAAAACGAATACCAGGCCCTGTTTGACAACGCCCCGTGCATGATCGCGGTGCAGGATAAAAATTTTGAGCTGATCCGGTATAACCGGGCGTTCAAGGAACGGTTCGAACCCCGGCCCGGGGATTTCTGTTACACCGCATACAAGGGATTGAACGAGAAATGCCCGGATTGCCCGGTGGAAAAAACCTTTGCCGACGGCCGGTCCCATTACGGGGAGACCGAAGGCATGGGCCGGCAGGGCAGCAAAAAGCACTGGTTTTTCATCACCGCACCGGTCATGGACGAAAACGGGGATATCACGGCTGCCATGGAGATGAGCATCGATATCACCCCCCGCAAACAACTGGAACAGGACCTGAAAAAATCGGAAGAAAAATACCATGCCATTTTCAACAACATTTTCAATCCCGTGTTTGTGGTGGACCAGGCATCGCTGAAGATCCTGGACTGCAACATCAGGGCCAGGGAACTGTATTCTCCGGAAGGGGCGGACATGACGGGAAAACCGTTCACCGACTTTTTCCCGCAGGAGGAACAGGCGGCCATGGTGGGGCAGGTGCGGTCCCGGAAAGAGATCTCCAAAATCCGTCATGTCAAGGCGGATGGAAAAAAAATCGATGTGGACATGTGGGTGGCCCCGGCCCGGTATTCAGATCAGAACGTGTTTCTGATCACCATCAATGATATCACCCGGCGCCTGGAAGCCGAGCAGCACCTGCAGCATGCCAGCAAGATGGCCACCCTGGGCGAGATGTCTTCAGGCATTGCCCATGAACTCAACCAGCCGCTGTCCGTGATCAAATCCGCAGCCAGTTTCTGCCTGAAAAAAATTCACCGGCAGGAGCCTGTCTCCGAGGAGATCTTCCACAACCTGATCGGCAAGATCGATGTCAACGTGGACCGGGCTGAAAAGATTATCCAGCACATGCGCCAGTTTGCCAGAAAATCGGACATCCGCCTGGTGAGAACCCGGATCAATGATGTGATCCGGCGGACCTTCGAGATGCTGAGCCAGCAGCTCAAGATACGGGGCATCGCGGTGGTGTGGGAGGAAAATAAAGACCTGCCCGATATCCTGGCCGACCCGGACCGGCTCGAGCAGGTGTTCATCAACCTGGTGATGAATGCCAAGGATGCCATCGAGGCCAAGTGGGCGGCAAAGGGCCGGCAGGAGGACCCGGCGGACCGGATCATCATCCAGAGCTTTGTGGCGGATGACAAGGTGGTGGTCAAGGTCCGGGACACCGGCATCGGTATTGGAAAACAGACCCGGGACCGCCTGTTCGAGCCGTTTTTCACCACCAAGGAGGTGGGCAAGGGCACCGGCCTGGGCCTGTCCATCTCCTACGGCATCGTCAAGGAGTGCAACGGCGATATTCAGGTGAGCCGGGGCCGGGAAGGCGGGGCCGAGTTCACCCTGGTGTTTCCGGTGCCGGAAAACCTGGAGGATGACATCGCATATACCTGAAAGGAGACCCCATGGACAGGACGCAGTTTGATATCCTGGTGGTGGATGACGAGGCCGATATCCGGGAGGTCCTGGAGATCGCCCTGCTGGACATGGGCCACCGGGTGTTTCTGGCCCCGGACGGTAAGACCGCCCTGGCGCTGTGTGAAAAACAGCACCCCCCCATTGTGATCACGGATATCAAAATGCCGGTCATGGACGGGATCGAGCTGCTCAAACAGGTGAAGCGGCAGTCTCCGGACACCCAGGTGATCATGATCACCGGCCACGGGGACATGGATCTGACCATTGCCAGCCTCAAGTTCGGGGCATCTGATTTTATCACCAAACCGGTGAACGTGGATATCCTGGAGCTGGCCGTGGTCAAGGCGGCCGACCGGCTCATCGCCCAGCAGAAACTGGCGGAATATACCCGGAAACTGGAGATGCTGGTGCTGGAGAAAACCCGGCTCACCAGCCATCTGTCCTCCCTGGGACTGATGATCGGCACCGTGTCCCACAACATCAAGGGTCTGCTCACCAACCTGGACGGGGGCCTGTATGTCGCCCGGTCCGGGCTCAGGCGGAACAGCCCCTCAGATACGGCGGAGGGCCTGGACCTGCTGGCCCAGGCCGTGGAAAAGATCAAGCAGATGATCATGGATATTTTGATGTATGCCAAGGAGCGGCCCACAGACATCCAGCCGGTGCCGGCAGAACCGTTTCTGGACGAGATCCGGAACACCATGGCGCTGAAGGTTTCCCGCCATGCCATCGATTTTCAGATCAGGTCGGACCAGGCCCCGGACACCCTGCATCTGGATGCCGGTGCCATGATGTCGGCCCTGGTGAACATCCTGGACAATGCCGTGGATGCCTGCCTGGAGGACAAAGAAAAACACAGACACCGTATCAGCCTGGCCATCTTTGAAAAAGACGGTTCCCTGGTCATGGAGATTCAGGATGACGGGTGCGGTATGGATGTGGAGACCAAGGCAAAGATCTTTGACCTGTTTTTTTCCTCCAAGCAGGTGAAAGGCACCGGGTTCGGCCTGTTCATCGCCAGAAACATCATCGCCCAGCACCGGGGCACCATTGCCGTGGAATCGGTGAAGCGCCGGGGCACCACGTTCACGATTCTGCTGCCCCTGAAGCCGTGATGGTGTCAGTTACATTCCAAGAGAATCACGTCATGTCTCATTTCCGGATGTCTCCGTTATTTCCGGTTCCAGGCCCATTGCTTTAGCGCGGGCCATCCACTGTTTACGGGCCAGGACCCGCATGTCGACCACATTGTCCATTTCATCCACGATTTCCATTCCCATGAGGGTTTCAATCATGTCTTCCAGTGTCACCAGGCCGTCTGTGCCGCCGTGTTCACTGACAATGAGGGCAATATGCTGACGTTCAGTAAGAAACCGTTCAAAGAGCACAGTCAGCGGGATAGAGCTCGGCACCGCCATGATATCCCGTTTAAGCACCTTGAGTTTCTCATTCCCCCTTTTTTGAGCCATGAAAATCAGCACATCATCTTTGAGAACGAATCCAGTGGTATCGTCCAAATGAGATTTATACAGCGGCAGGCGTGAAAAAGGGGTTTTCATGATGTATTCCAGGGATGCATCGATGGTCATATCTTCGGGCAGGGCGGAAACCACCGTGCGTGGTGTCATGATATCTGTGGCTTTCAAACTTTCAAACCGCATCAGGTTCCGGATGATTCTGGATTCCTTGATGTGGATCTGACCGCTACGTTCCCCCATTGATGCCATGGCAATGAATTCGTCCCTGGAAAAAATATGCATGGTTTTTCCCCGGGAAATGAATTTTGTCAGTTTTTCAGACAGCCAGACAACAGGATACAGCACGATAATCAATGTTTTGATAAATACTGTAGTAGGGCCTGTCAGGCTTGACCAGTAGACCGCTCCGATGGTTTTGGGAATGATTTCCGACAGAAACAGGATCATCAGGGTCATGGCAGCGGAAAACACCCCGAACCAGGCGCTGCCGAAGACTGCAGTGGCCTTGGCCCCGGCGCCAATGGCCCCGACAGTATGGGCAATGGTGTTCAAGGTGAGAATGGCTGCCAGGGACCGGTCCACATTGTCGTATTTGAGCCGTTGCAGCAGCGCGGCCTTTCGGGGGTTCTTTTCCTTCAGACCTTCAATGTGAGAGGGGGTGACACTCAAAAGCACCGCCTCAGCCACGGAACAGAGAAATGAAAAAGCCAGTGCCAACCCGACATACAGGAGCAATCCCACAACATCTGAATCCAATCGGCCGGTGATATCGTTCATGGTTCGGGTGCCTGAGTGTACATGGTTATAATCATTTATCCTAATTTCAGTCACAATAATCATCTGATCTGTTCAGCGCAAGGAAAAAACACCTTTTAATCCATATAAAAAACGAAAAGATAACGGTGGCACCGACAAAAAACCTTGATAGTTTAATACGCTTTGGATATCTAAACCTTGTAGTGAGATATTTCAAACGGTATCGATTTTTCCTGCTCCCGCCAAAGATCATTGAACCCCGGGGTGCCGTTTCAGGGGAAATTCCGGAGCGACGGTTTGACAGGGCGGACAGGGTTTTTCTGGAAACAGTGGAAAAAATTGTATTTGTGAAGAACTGAAAAAGGTGTTAGTGAAAAACCATCCGGCCGGATGCCAGGCCGGATGGTTTTTGAAGGGCGCAACCACATGAAGGGATATTGTAATTCGGGAGGGGTATGCAGATCCGCTCATTAACACGGTCACTGGTATTCAGTCTCTTTTTAACAGGGTGCGCAGGAATACCTGAAAACATAACGCCGGTGGACAATTTCAGTTTAGAGAGATATCTGGGGACCTGGTACGAAATTGCACGGCTCGATCATTCATTTGAGCGGGGGTTGACCCACGTGACCGCAGACTACAGTCTGCGGGATGACGGGGCTGTCAGGGTGCTGAACCGTGGATATTCCGCCGGATCAGACGTATGGAAACAAGCGGAAGGAAAGGCATATTTTGTGAAAGGCCCTGATTACGGGCATCTGAAAGTGTCATTCTTTGGTCCTTTTTATGGGTCTTATATCGTGTTTGAGCTGGACCGTGATAATTATCAATACGCGCTGGTGTGCGGCCCCAGCAGATCATATCTGTGGCTTCTGGCCAGAACACCGGTTCTGGAAGAAAACATCAAAAGGTCACTCATAGAAAAAGCCGAAGCCGCAGGTTTTGAAACCAGTAAATTGATATATGTCGATCACGGCCGGTCGCTCAATTGACGTTACCCCTTCGGGAATCAGGCTGTCCGGTGGGTTGGTAAAAAATTAAATCACAGGGTTGGGGGCATATTATCCCATGACATTTTCGCCGAAAATGAGTTCCGGGTTTACCTTTGCAAGAAACAGGAGTCCGTTTGTCTCCCCGCAGTCGGGAATGTGTTCGTTCTGCACCCAGGATTGCAACGGGACCTGCGAGATCGCCCAGGCAGCCGTTCTGGGTGCCCGGACGGTTTATCCGATTACCACCGGGAATAATCAGATTGCTTCGGAAAAAGATTACCCGGTTGATTTCTCCCATTTCAACATCAACGGCCGCGTGTTCGGTGACCGGGGTGTTCCTGAAACCTGTGATGACGCCGCCATTTTCAATGTTGACCTGGAACGGACTTACGGTTTCTACAACACGGTCAGGATGACCATGCCCGTTATCCTGCCGGCCCTGATCAAGCTGAACTGGCAGGATTACTTCAGCGGAGCGGCCATGGCGGGTGTGACCTGTGTGATCGGGGAGCATGCCAGGAACAATGAACCGGATCTGAAAAT
>DATHSR010000542.1:0-7101 GCA_035464035.1 Desulfotignum sp.
CGCCAACATGGCTATTTCTTTTGGCGGAAATCAACAGAAACTTGGGCATCCCCTGACAATTTTTCTCAACGATAAGGGTGTTCGACTCGGTTCCACGGCCAATTCAGAGACATTCGCCGACCATCAGAAAAAACTGGGCGAACTTATCAGCCAGGGTGCGACCGTCCTGATTTGCCAAATGTGTATGAAGCACTACGGTATCGATGAAGAAGACCTGATTCCGGGGCTTGAGCTTGGAAAGCCGGAGCTTACAGGGGAGATGCTGTTCAAGGACAACACCAAAACCCTTACCTGGTAACAACGGCGGGATTGGCGCTGCCACCCGGCGCCAGGATGAACCCGCCGTCGCCCACATTAAGGGCCATATCCCTGTTGAATCAGGCAGAATCAAAAAAAAAACCTGAAATGGTTTGCAGGGAGCAACAGACCCGATAAAAAGGAAGGTGCATATGAAAAAATCCATTGGCGCAAAAACCATTTTGTATCCCACACCGGTGCTGATCGTGGGAACCTATGACAAGGACGGCAGGCCCAATGCCATGACCGCGGCCTGGGGCGGCATCTGCTGTTCGAGCCCGCCGTGCGTCACGGTATCTTTGCGGAAAGCCACCTACAGTTACAACTGTATCATCGGCAGCGGCGCATACACCTTGAGCATCCCTTCGGAAGCATATGTCGAGGCAGTGGATTATCTGGGCATGGCTTCCGGGAAAAACGCGGACAAGTTCAAGACCGCCGGGCTGACACCGGTCAAGAGCGACCGGGTCAATGCCCCCTATGTCGGAGAATTCCCGTTGATTCTGGAATGCAACCTCCTACACACGCTGGAGATCGGTCTGCATACCCAGTTTGTCGGGGAAATTATGGATATCCGGGCCGATGAATCCATTCTGGCGGAGAACGGGATGCCTGACATTGAAAAATTGCGGCCCATGCTTTATGCCCCCGCAGAAAAGGCATATTTCAGTATCGGCAGAAAAATCGGGGATGCGTTTTCTATTGGCAAGCGCCTCAACTAAACGATACTGAACCCTGCACAGGCCCTGGCGCACCCCCACCCCGTCAGGATAAACCGCAGATCCCTGGCGCTTCGATTCAGACAGGCTTTCGACAGGACCAAAAACGTGCGGTTCACCGGGCACATCGGGTGGGAGACAGTGGGGATGCGGCATGCCTGGCATTCACCCATAAATTGTACCCCATCAGCCCGGCAAGGACAGCAGCGGCAGGCATCTGAACCCAGACCGGCACCATTTCCGCTGCCTGACCCACCACCGCACTGGCGGATATGCCCATGAAATCATAGATCGCATCCACAAAAACTCCCATGGCCAGGGAGGTGACAGTGATCATGGACAGGTAGATCACCAGGGCCCGGGTATTGAAAATGTTTTTCACCACATTGATGGTGGCGGCGTTGGTGGCCGGACCTGCCAGCAGAAACACCAGAGCCGCCCCGGGATTGAGTCCCTGGAGAATCAGTGCGGCGGCAATGGGGGTGGAGGCGGTGGCGCACACATACATGGGAATACCTGCGGCAAGCATGATCAGCATGGACAAAAACCGGTTGTCATTGGCCCAGACCGCCAGATCAGCAGGGAAAAAATAGGTGATCCCCCCGGCAATGAGGATGCCGATGATAAAGGGTTTTGTGATATCGTTCAACAACTCGCCAAAGGCATATTTCATGCTTTTAACAAACCGGGAAAACAAAGACGGATGCTGGATCAGTTCACCTGCACGGGTGTCATGGGAACACCCTCAGCCGCCGGATGGTTTGGGTTCTGTCCGGTCAACCGGTGTCTGTTCGGTCCCGAAAAAATTCTGGGCGATACCTGTGAGTACGGCGGAAATGAATGCATCCACCGGCCGGATCACCGTCATGATCGGATCCAGCATGGCCCAGGATACGGCAATGGAATCCACCCCGGTTTCAGGGGTGGATATCATGAATGACAGAGCGGCCCCGCTGTTGGCCCCCTGTTTTTTCAATCCGGCAGCCACCGGCACCACGCCGCAGGAACACAAGGGCAATGGAATGCCGAAACAGGCGGCCAGAAACACGGGTTTGATTTTGCCTTTTCCCAGGTAGTGTTTGATTTTGTCCGGCTTGAAAAACAGATACAGCAGTCCGGCAACAAAGAACCCGAACAGCATGTACACGGCCACATCCAGATACAGATACCAGGCCTCCTTCAATATGTCATATACCATGGTCATTTTTCAAAATATCCCTTGTCAGCCGTGTGTGACATGTGCCAGGCTCATCTGAATCAATGACACCACATGGTCATCATTGATCGAATAATACATGATTTTGCCTTCCCTGCGGTTCTTCACGATTTTCAGGGTCCGCAGAATCCGCAGCTGGTGGGACACCGCTGAATCCGACTGACCGCACAACACAGCGATGTCACAGACACAGTGCTCCCGGTTCAGCAGGGACAGAACGATTTTCAGGCGTGTCGGGTCGCTCAGGGCCTTGAAAATCTCCACCATCCGGTTGATGTTTTCATCGGATGGCAGCGACTGATGTGTCTTTTTCACCTTTTCTTCATCAATGCATCTCACGTCACAGATATCCATTTGACACCTTTATATATGAACATTTGTTCAAATGATAAATAGAAATATACCGGTTGTCAACCCTGTTTTCACAAATAAAACCGCCGGGCTTATGCCGTTCACCCCCCATGACCGGGAAGATTTACTCACGATACCCGGATTGACAAAATGATGGCAAACCTGCTATTGGAACAGTTCAACCGTTCCGAACCGTTAAGGAAACCGCCATATGAAACAACGTGCCGTCAATGATTCCAACCCGCCGGATTTCCGGTTTGAGCTGGCCAGGTGGTCCATCTTCGCCATTCTCATCCTCACCTATATTCTGGTGTATTTTCACCGCATGGCACCGGGGGTGGTGTCGGAATTTCTCATGGCGGATTTTAATATCAGCGGTGCCCGGCTGGGGTCCCTGGCTGCGGTCTATTTTGCCGTGTATGCCGTCATGCAGATTCCCGCCGGCGTGATCGCCGATACCCTGGGAACCCGGACATCCATCGTCTTCGGGAATCTGGTGGCCGGCACCGGTTCGATCCTGTTCGGCCTGGCCCCCGGGTTCGAAACCGCCCTGGCCGGCCGGTTTCTGGTGGGGCTCGGGGTGTCGGTGGTGTTTATTTCCATCATGAAGAACAACGCGGTGTGGTTCCATGAAAAGGTGTTCGGCATCATGAGCGGGCTCACCCTTTTTTTCGGCAATCTCGGGGCGGCCCTGGCCGCCGGCCCCCTGGCCCAGGTGCTCACGGTTTTTCAGTGGCGCACGGTTTTCACCGGCATCGGGACCCTGACCCTCTGCCTGGCGTTGGCCGGATTTTTAGTGGTCCGAAACAAGCCCCAGGATATGGGGTTTGATCCGCCCAACACCTATGGCGGACACCTGGACATCCACACCCGCCACTGGGTGACCAATCTGAAAAGTGTGGCCATGAACCTGCGGATCTGGCCCGGGTTCTGGGTCCAGCTGGGAATGATCGGCAGCAGCTACGCCTTCATGGGGCTGTGGGGGATCCGGTATCTGCAGGATGTCCATCTGCTGAGCCGGGCCGGCGCCGCCAACCTCATGACGGCCCAGCTGCTCAGTTTTGCCCTGGGTGCTTTGTTCTGGGGATGGATCTCCGACAGAATCGGCAGAAGAAAACCGTTCCTGGTTTCAGCTGCCGCCGCGTTCCTTCTGTCCTGGCCCATGCTGATGTACCTGCCGTGGACACCCGGTATCAGCGGCTATATCCTGTTTGCCTTTATGGGGTTTGCCGCATCCGGGTTTGTCATCACCTTTGCCGCCGCCAAGGAGATTGTCCATCCCCACCTTTCCGGCATGGGTGTCAGCGTGGTCAACACCGGCTGCTTCATCGGCACGGCCCTGGCCCAGCCCCTGGTGGGCTATATTGCCGACCGGACCTGGGACGGCACCATGGCGGCCGGGGTAAGGATCTACAGCGCCGCCGACTACCAGAACGGGTTCATCGCCATGGTCCTGCTCTGCATTCTGGCCCTGGTTGCCGCATTCAGGGTCAGGGAAACCTATTGCCGGAACAGCTATGAGGCCTGAAAAAATGGACCCCTGGATGGACAGGGCGCTTTCCCGGTGGATTTTTGACCAGTGGCAGATCGACATTCATTGTCTCCGGACCGATATCCACATCCCTGGCAGCCCGGAGCGGGTCCTCGCCCGGGTGGTGATCCAGGACAGACAGGACCGGCTGTTTGTCCTGGAAAAATTTGATGCAGGCAAGTTCCTGATCCGTGACCGGGTGGCCCGGGCAGTGGATTTTCTGTTCACACACGGCCTGACCCAGGCGCTGACATACCAGAAAACCGTCCACAAAGAATTTCTCCCGTTTTTCAAGGGATCCTGTTTTCAACTGTCGCAATTTTTCGATGGGACCGTTCTGGAACGGCCCGATTATCTGGCGTCATCCTCCATGGGGAAAAACCTTGCCGCGTTCCTGATCCAGATGTCTGAATCTGCCAGAGGGATGGACCGGGTCATCTCATTTCCCCGGTTTTCCATCAAAGATTATATCCATGACCTGTTCAAAAAAATGAAGATCCATGACAGCCCGGTCCATGAAAAATTCCTGCCGGTTCTGGACTTTCTTGAATCCACGCTGATGCCGGCCCATGATCAGCTGCCCCCGGCTTTCTGCCATGGCGACCTTCATCCGCTCAACGTCATCTGGAACAACCAAGAAATCACCGCCGTGATCGACTGGGAATTTGCCGGCATCAAACCCGATATCTACGATGCCGCCAACCTGGTGGGATGTGCCGGGATCGAGAACCCCAGAGGCCTTGGCATGGACATGGTCATGACCTTTCTGAAAGAACTGCACCAGACCGGTGTAATCAGTGACACAGGCTGGCGGCTTTTCCCGGAATATGTGCTGGCCTTGCGATTTGCCTGGCTGTCGGAATGGCTCAGAAAAAAAGATCACGCCATGATCGACATGGAGCATGCTTTTATGAATATTCTGATTGACAACATGGCAGAAATAAAAGAGGCTTTTCCCGGAACAGCATCATAAACCTCTGACTGACACGCACATGCATTTTTCAATTCAAAGGAGGCACCCATGACAAACAATGTGGTCATTGCATTATCCTGCGGCACCAACGATACCAACCGCGCCACCCGGGCCATCCACCTGGCCACCATCGCCCACAAGGAAGGCAAGAACACCTGTCTGTTCTTGCTGGATGAGGGGGTTTATCTGGCCAAACAGGGGATCATCACCCATGTCCGGGCTGCCACCGGGGATGTGGCCGATGACCTGCTGGCCTATCTTCAGGCCCATGGAGTCCCGATTCTGGTGTGCACGCCCTGTGCCAGTGCCCGGCAGATAAAGGAAAAAGACCTTATCGAAGGCGCCCGCATGGCCACGGCCGCAGAATTCATCACCATGTCCTGTGATGCGGCGGTGATCAGCCTGTAACCGGAACGCCCGCCGGACCGGATACCCGGGGCCGGACGAGCCTGCATCACCGGCAACTGAGCGGAAAGACGCACCAGGATCTTGACAGTTTTTGCAGAAGCATTTAAATAAAGACCACCGGTCAGGCGTTTGTTTATTGATCCGGAGAGGTGGCCGAGCGGCTGAAGGCCCTGCTCTCGAAAAGCAGTATCCCGGCAAAACCGCGATCGTGGGTTCAAATCCCACCCTCTCCGCCAAACCATTTTCTCTTACGGTCGTGTCAGAAAAACTGACAGGGTTGCATAAATCTGATCTCTTCTTATCTTTTTGTTATAATTCACCCTGATTCGGGTGTATCATCAGAATGTTTCTGAAAGGAGATGAGAAAATGAAAGACGCACAGAATCTGCATTTAAAGGTACAGGAGCTCTGTGACTGCTTTTCAACCACAGATCCCCTAAAGGAGATGTCAAAAATAAACACTGATGCGGACCGCCGGGAAGCCGCCCTCAAATGGCTGGCACTGTCGGCCCTGCATGGAATCAACAATAACGCCGAAAAGATCACGGTAAAGAAAACCCGTGACGGGAAAGTGTCTGTAACGGCAGAATACCGTGACACGGAACTGCCCTCTCCCGGTGCTGATGTTGCAGATCAGATTTTTCAAGCCGTGCGGGAGATGACCCATATTGAAGACAAAAAAGGGAAAAGCGTATTTGCCCTTGGCCTGCGCGACTCCAGCCTGGATCTTAAAATATCCATCAAGGACAAGGATGACGAACAGCAGGTGAAGATAAAATTTCCTTAAAAAAACTTATTTTTGCCTGGAACCTTTTTTATTGCGGACAGATGCCGCAGCCTCCTGAATCGCTTCGCTGAAGGTGGGATGCGCGTGGGTCATTCTTGCAAGCTGCGATGCGGTGATCCCGGATTCCATGGCCGCCACCCCTTCTGCAATCAGTTCCGACGCCCTGGGGCCGATAATATGGACCCCCAGGATGCGGTCGGATTTTTCATGGACAATGAGTTTGACAAATCCCTCTGTTTCTCCGAGAGACCGGGCACGGCCGGTTCCTGAAAAAGGATAGGTGGCTGTAAGAAAGGGGATTTTCCGTTTTTTTGCCGCCTCCTGGGTCATACCGGCGCCGGCGGCTTCAGGCTGTGTGTAAATGACGGACGGCAGGGTATCGTAATTGACTTCTCCTGGCAGACCTGCCATGCACTCTGCTGCGGCAACCCCTTCGGCAGATGCCTTGTGGGCCAGCATGGGGCCAGCGATGATATCACCGATGGCATAGATTGACTTAACACTGGTGCGGTAGGCCGCATCCACGATAATCCGGCCGCTGTCCGGGTCTTTTTCCACCCCGAGATCTTCAAGCCCCAGACCGTCCAGTCTTGGACGCCGCCCCACCGATACCAGCAGCCGGTTAAAGGAAAGGGTTTCAGGCCTGTCTTCAGTTTCGACAGAGACCTCGATCCGGCCGTTTTCTATAATTGCCCCGGTGACCTTTGTTTTCAGGCGGAAATCCATCCCCTGGCTTTTGAGCAGCCGCGTCAGGGTCCGTGCCACCTGGCCGTCCGCGCCGCCGGCGGCCTGGGGCAGCATCTCGATCACCGTCACCGG
>DATHSR010000543.1:0-12928 GCA_035464035.1 Desulfotignum sp.
TTTGATGCATATCACGTCCAGTGACACGGCGTTTGAAGACGGCAAGCTGTCTTTGTGGGAACGCTGGATCCTGTCGCGGTCCGCTGCCACAGCCCAGGCAGTCAAAGAGGGCATTGAAAACTACCGGTTCAACGAGGCCGCATCTGCCGTGTATCAGTTTGTGTGGCATGAGTTCTGCGACTGGTTCATTGAAACGGAAAAACCGGCCCTGTATGAAAAACAGGGCGGGGTGCGGCGGGACACGGCACGGGCGGTGCTGGCAAAGGTTTTGGAGGATACGCTGGTGATGCTGCATCCGTTTATGCCGTTTGTCACCGAAGAGATCTTTCACCTGCTGCCTGCCACCAGCGGATCGGTGATGCAGGCAGATTTCCCCTATTCAGAAGAAACCTGCGACCGGTACCGGAATCTGAAGGTGGAAGCGGACATGGCGTTTGTTTTTGACCTGATTTCAGGTATCCGCAATGTTCGAAGCGAAATGAACATCCAGCCGTCCATGAAAATCAAGGTGCTGGCCCATACCGAAGATGAAAAGGAAAAACTGCTGATCGCGGAAAACAAGGCCATTATCTCGACACTGGCCACACTGGAACGCCTGTCTTTCTGTAATATCAACAGTGTGCCGGCCTCCTGTGCCAGTTCCGTGACGGCCACCACCACCTGTTTTGTGTCACTGGAAGGGGTGATCGATTTTGAAAAGGAGATGCTCCGCCTGGAAAAGGAACTGAATAAAACCACCCAGGAGCTGATCGGGGTTCAGAAACGTCTTAGCAACGACAGTTTTCTGGAAAAAGCGCCCCAGGACGTCATTGACAAGGTCAATGCCCGGCATGCGGACCTGACTGAAAAAAAAGACAAACTGGCGGCCAATCTCCAGCGCATCCAGGATATGGCATAACCCATGAATATGGTGGATCAGATCATCAATCTGGCCCTGTTTGAAGATTCAGGACTCGGAGATATCACCTCGGAAAGCATCCTGCCCGGTCCCCGGCAGGGAACCGGCGTCATCGTTGCCAAACAGGGCTGTGTGCTGGCCGGCACCCGGGTGGCACAAAAAACCTTTCACCTGCTTGACCCGGCCACGGATGTGGTGTGGCACTATCAGGACGGGGATACGGTGCCTGAGGGCGCAGTGGTGATGGCGGCATCAGGAGATCTTTTGTGTCTGCTCAAAGGGGAACGGGTGGCATTGAATTTCTTGCAGCGCCTGTCCGGCATCGCCACCTTGACCCGGGAGTATGTCGATCTCCTCAAAGGGTTCCGTGCCAGGCTGACCGATACCCGCAAAACTACCCCGGGCTGGCGGCAGCTGGAAAAACAGGCGGTCCGGGCCGGGGGGGGCTATAATCACCGTTTTTCCCTGTATGACGGCATCTTGATAAAAGACAATCACATTGCGGTGGCCGGAGGCATCAGCGCGGCCGTCCAGGCAGTAAGGCACCGGACCTCCCACCTGATGAAAATCGAAGTGGAGGTATCGGACATGGATCAGGTCAAAGAAGCCCTGGCCGCCGGTGCGGATGTGATCATGCTGGACAATATGTCCTGTGCAGCCATGGCCGATGCGGTCAAGGTTATCAATGGCCGGGCGCTGGTGGAGGCATCGGGCAATGTTTCCCTGTCCACGCTCAGGGATATTGCCGCCACCGGGGTGGATGTGATCTCCTGCGGTGCGCTGACCCATCAGGCCCGGTCCGTGGACCTGAGCATGCGCCTGACAGCAGGGGGTCCGGAAGTCAAACTCAGCAAGTGAGGCAGTTCCGGCCGTTTTTCTTGGATTTATAAAGGAATTGATCTGTCCGCCGGATAAAGGATTTAAAATCCTCTCCCGGAAGGCATTCACTGACACCGACACTGACGGTGACCGACTGTTTGATACCGGGTTCAGTCTCAAACACCTCCGAACCGATGAGATCCTTGATGCGGTGCCCGACCACGCAGGCATCCTTGAGTCCGGTTTCCGGCAGCAGGATGGCAAATTCCTCGCCCCCATACCGGTAAGCGCTGTCCATGGATCTGAGACACGACCGGATGATCCGGCCGATGGCCATGAGCACCTTGTCACCCTCCATATGGCCCCAGGTATCGTTGTAGTTTTTGAAATGATCAATATCCAGAATCATCAGAGACAGGGACCGGTCATACCGTTCGTTTCTTTCCATTTCCAGCTTGATCTGTTTGAAAAATTGCCGGGAATTGTAAAGATCGGTCAGTGCGTCGGTGATCGCCAGCTGTTCCAGTTCTTTGAGGAGCCGGGCCCGTTCTTTTTTGAACGCCGCTTCCCGCAGCACCCGCTTGATTCGCAGGTCCAGTTCCTCGAACCGGAAGGGTTTGAAAATGAAGTCGCTGGCGCCTATTTTGACGGCTTCCTCATAGGAGAATGAGTCACTGTAACCGGTCATGACCATCACATCGATATCATGGGTTTCCTTTATTCTGCGGGTCAGTGCCAGTCCGTCCATACCCTGCATCATGATGTCGGTCAAAACCACATCCGGCCGGAAGGTTTTCAGTTTTTTCAAGGCATCTTCAGCATTGACAGCGGTCTCAACATGATATGAGAGAAGGGAAAGATATTCTTCCACCGCATCCGTGATGGCGATATCATCATCAACGATCAAAATAGAATGAACCATTTTTGCTCCGGGAAACTTGTGCTGTGCATATGGGTTGTCTTGACACTTTTATGCACAATTGATAAAAATATATAAAAACATTTTTTATCTAGAAAAATAATTGTTGTCAACTTTTTGTTTGGAGCACCGGTGAGTATTCATCAAAGACAGATCCGTAATTTTTCCATTATCGCACATATCGACCACGGCAAATCCACCCTGTCGGACCGGCTGATCCAATTGACCGGAATTGTCGCCGAACGGGACATGAAAGAACAGATTCTGGACTCCATGGATATCGAGCGGGAACGGGGTATCACCATCAAGTCCCAGACGGTTTCCCTGCCTTATACGGCCGCAGACGGCACTGAATATCTGTTGAATCTCATCGACACCCCGGGGCATGTGGATTTTTCCTATGAAGTCTCCCGGGCCCTGAAATCGTGTGAAGGGGCATTGATCATCGTGGATGCGTCCCAGGGCGTGGAGGCCCAGACCCTGGCGAACCTGTATCTTGCCATGGAACATGATCTGACCGTCCTGCCTGTGATCAACAAGATCGACCTGCCGTCCGCTGAGGTCGAATGGGTAAAAAACCAGATTGACGAAGATCTGGGCCTGGACGGGGAAAACGCCCTGCTGGTGTCCGCCAAGACCGGACAGGGGGTGGATCAGCTGTTTCCGGCCATTGTCGCGGCAATCCCCCCCCCCAAAGTAGACCGGGACAACCGGTTCAAGGCACTGATCTTTGACTCCCATTATGACAGCTTCCGGGGCACCGTTGTGCACGTAAGGATTTTTGACGGCACCATCCAGAAAGGGGATACCATCTTGTTCATGCACAATGACTCCCGGTACAAGGTCGAAGAGGTGGGGTTGTTCCAGATCAAGCGGGTTCCCCAGAAAAGCCTGTACGGTGGTCAGGTGGGCTATCTGATTGCCGGAATCAAGAACATATCCGATGTGAAAATAGGCGATACCATCACCATGGCGGACCGGCCCTGTGAAAAGCCGGTGGGGGGGTTCCGGGAACCCACGCCGGTGGTGTTCTCCTCCATGTATCCAGTGGCATCCGATGACTATGAAGAGCTCACCGAAGCCCTGGAACGTCTCAAGCTCAATGATGCCGCCCTGATCTATGAGAAAGACAGCTCTGCTGCACTGGGATTCGGCTACCGGTGCGGATTTCTGGGGCTCCTCCATCTGGAAGTGGTCCAGGAGCGGCTGGAGCGGGAATACGATATTTCGCTGATTCTGACCTCCCCGTCGGTACAGTATGAGATCACCACCAAAGACGGCCAGGTGCATATCATCGACAACCCGGTGAATTTTCCGGACCCGGCAGAGATCGCAGCAATCAGAGAGCCTTTCATCAACGCCACCATTATTGTGCCGGACCGCTACATGGGCAATGTGATGCAGGTGTGCCATGAATTCCGCGGGGTGAGCAAGACCTATCAGTACCTGACCTCCAACCGCATGGAGATGAAGTTTGAACTGCCTCTGGCCGAGGTGGTGTACGAGTTTTACGACCGGCTCAAATCCGTGACCCAGGGATACGGGTCTTTTGATTATGAAATTGCCGGATACCAGGAAACCGACCTGGTGAAACTGGATTTTCTCATCAACGGGGAACGGGTGGATGCCCTGTCCATTCTCATCCACCGGGAAAAGGCAGAGGCCCGGGCCAGGACGGCCTGCAAGAAGCTGCGGGAAGAGATCCCCAGGCAGCAGTTCAAGATCCCCATCCAGGGGGCCATCGGCGGGAAGATCATCGCCAGGGAAACCATTTCCGCGTTCCGCAAGGATGTGACCGCCAAATGCTATGGCGGCGATATTTCAAGAAAGCGCAAACTGCTGGAAAAACAGAAAAAAGGAAAAAAACGCATGAAAATGGTGGGGTCTGTGGAGATCCCCCAGTCTGCGTTTTTATCGGTGCTCAAGTCTGAGTAGGGGCCTGAACCCGGGCCAGGATATTTGCAAACAGCAGGGTTCTGTCCTGCAGGCTCTGCTTGATGATATACTCATCCGGGCTGTGGTCTCTGGCTCCCATGGGACCCAGTCCGTCTATCACCGGAATGCCGGCCTGGGCGATAATGTTGGCGTCTGACACACCCTGACGCCGTTCCCATGTCACCGGGATATTCAGTGCCTTTCCGATTTTTTCTATCTGGTAGAACAATTCCCTGCCGGCATCGGTTTCAGGCATGGCCGGCCGCTGGGATACGAGGGTGAGGCAGGACCGGGTCCGGGGCACCAGGGTCCTGTCCATGATCCGGTCCAGGTCTGCCAGGAGACGGGTTCTGTCCGCATCGGTGGAAAATCTGAAATCCACGGCTGCCCGGGCATGCTGGGCAATGGTGTTGGGTCCGATACCGCCTTCGACCGTGCCCACATTGGCACAGATGCCCTGATCCGGCCGGTGCAGCGCTTCTATGGCAATGGTTTTGTGTGCCAGGTCCAGGATGGCGCTGGCCTTGTCTTTACCGGCAAAGGCGGCATGGCCGGATTCACCGGTTACATCGATCCGGACCGATAGATTCCCCTTCCGGGCGGTCACAATTTCCCCGGACAGGCCCCCGGCCTCCAGGACAAATCCCATACAGCTCCGGCGGGCCAGATCCAGGATGAGCTGCCTGGAGGAAGGGGATCCGATTTCTTCGTCGGAATTGAATATGAAAACCATGGCCGGGGTGTCACTGCCTTTGGCATGAATCAGCGCCTTCATGGCAAAAATCCCCACCACCAGGCCGCCTTTCATGTCTGCCGTGCCAGGGCCCAGACAGCGGGTGTCATCTTCCCGATAGGTGGTGAAATCGGTGTCGGCCGGAAAAACCGTGTCCATGTGACCGGAGATCAGGATCGGTTTTTCAGGGGTGGTTCCGCCCGGGTATCTTGCCACCAGGTGGCTGCCGTAGTCGGTCTGGTCAATGGTCTGGCAGACGCATCCCATGGCTTCCATCTCCTGCCGGATTCGCCGGCACACCTGATTCACTCCGGAAATGTTTCTGGAACCGCTCTGGATATTGACCAGATCCGCCAGCAGCCGGTACATGTCCGGCGCATGGCGGGTCAGGTAGTCGGCGATCTTTTCCAGGGTCATTTCTTAAAGGCAAACCCGCCGGTTTCATAGACAGCCGGGTCTGCATCCGGATAGGAAACGGTTTCACCGCTCCAGGGTTTTTCAAGTATCAGGGAGTTGCCTTCACGGGACCTGATATTGCTGCGGTGCAGCGGGATCTTGCCTCCGGCCGTGGCGATGTACCGGGGGATGGCGTCACCGGAAATATTGCCGTACATGCTTTCCACAATATCCTGTCCTTTCTCCACCGGCACCCGGAAATGGGAGAACTGGGGATTTCTGAAAGAACAGTTGAAAATATAGTAGGGCCGGACATAGTTTTCCTGGATGGTTTCACACAGCTTCCACATTTTGATTTTCGTGTCGTTGATGCCCTTGAGCAGCACCGCCTGGTTCAGCACGGCGGAAACGTGTCTGGAGATCTGCTTGAAGGCATAACCCGATACCGGGGTCATCTCCTGGGCGGTGTTGATCTGGGTCACCACCCGGACCGGCTTGATGTCATTGCTTTTGGCCAGAATGTCCAGCAGTTCCGTGTCAATGCGCTGGGGTGCGGTGACCGGAATCCGTGTTCCCAGGCGCTTGAGCTGGATATGGTCCATCTCGTCCAGGGCGGCCAGAATCCGGGCAATCACCTTGTTGGGCAGCACAAAGGCATCGCCGCCGGTGATCAGCACATCCCGGATCCGTTTGTTCTGACGGATATAATCCAGGGCTTCCTGGTAGGCCTGGTCTGAATAGATCCGGTCTTTTTTGCCGATATGGGCGATTCTCAGGCAGTGGGTGCAGTACATGGCACACATGTTGGTGGCCTTGATGGTCACGGTTCGGGGGTAGAACTGGTCAATGAGCCTTGCCGGGGAGTGGTCCGCTGCCACCGGCGGGATTTCTATCCCTGAATTGTCGATCATTTCCAGGGTGGGAACCGACTGGAGCAGGACCGGATCATTGGGGATTCCGGCCTGGATCAGGCTGGCATAGTAAGGGGTCAGCCGCATGCGGTAGGTCTGTGTCACCCGGGTCACTTCCTGGATGGTTCTTTCCGGCAGATCGATGATGCCGGCCAGGTCTGATACGGAATCGATGCAGTTGCTGATCTGTCCGGAATAGGTGTTCCAGTCGGTATCGCTGATGTTCAGGCGGGATTTGATCCGTTCCTGGGAGGCCAGGATGGTGTCCCAGAGTTCAAATCCGCTGGGCGCTTCAGCTGTTTTCCGGTTCAGATAATCATCCACCCGGTCAATGGCCTGGGATACGATGGGCAGGGCCTTGCAGACCCGGCCGCCGATGGAGACCGAATGCTCGTCAATGGCCTGATGTCTGGCCGTCAGTGCGGCCAGATCTTTGGGGGTCAGCCCAAAGGCTTGCGGGGAGAGGTTCTGGGTTTCGCCCAGTGTCTTGAGCCTGACAAACAGGTCAATGATGGGCCGGGTCAGTTCCGTGTTCCGGCAGGCTCCGGCCATGTTCTGGATTTCCCGGATCAGGTCCGGGGCATCGGCCCGGGTTTTTCTGGCGGCGTCAAAAAGAGTGTCCAGCAACTCCCTGGTAAATTCATCCAGGGTTTCCTTATTTGTGTCAATGTCCGGCATTGCATGTCTCCGTATGTATCTGTCTGGTAAAGGTCAGTTCAATGGTCTTGCATCCCTGTCTGATACCCTGGGCCACACTGTCGTGGTCATGACCCAGGGCCACGATTCGCCCGATGAACGCACCCTGGGCAATGACAAAATCACTGCCCGTGTGCTCGAGGATCAGAAAGTCTTTTTTCAACCGGCCGTGGGCCACTTTTTTAAAGGCATCCCTTTCCCCGGCCCCCTGGGGGATATAGCTTTCGGTCCTGACCGGTTCATGGATCTTGTAGTTGAAGGTGCCCCAGTGCAGCGGGGACTGGCTGGGTTTCATCTCCCTTGTATTGGCGGGGAACAGCCCTTCGGTCACGGCAAAAAATTCCAGTTCCGGCAGGTTCGGGGCCGACGGCGGCAGGTGCTGTTCCAGGGTGCAGCAGAATTCCAGGGTGGTGCCCTGTTTTCTGGCGTTGATCTCCAGAAACCGGATATCTCCGTTGTCCGTGATGATATAGTCGCACCCGAAAATCCCCCGGTATCCCTGCCTTGCCAGCCAGGCACCCACGGTGCGGGTATGCTGTTCCAGCTCACGCACCTGGGCCGGGGTGGCCCGGGTGGGAAATACCGAGCCGGTGAACCGGTTTCTGTCTTCAATGCACTGGTCTGCCACACCGGCAATAAAAACCTGGTCCTCCCCGGCCACCACCGCCAGCACGGTGGGATCCAGCACATGGGGAATGTACCGGGAAACAATATAGGGGACGTCCTGCTTATGAAACTTGTCTTCAATGTCCTTCCGGGTGGCGGCCACCGTACTGTTGATGCCGGCGGCGGAATATTCCTTGGTGACAAAGATCCCGTCTGTCCATTCATTCCACAGCGTGTCCGTGGTATCCACAAGATCCTGGTATCCGGTGCACAGCCGGTAGGGTACCATCGGGACCTGGTCCGCCAGGTGTGTCAACTGGAACCGTTTATTGTTCACCTTCCCGGCAACGGTTTTGTCCGGCCCGAGAATGGATACCCGGTCCATGTCGTCCAGGGTCATTTCAGCCAGGCTTTCATACATATAGAGAAACAGATGGTCCTGGCGCCGGAGAATCTGGTGGATCAGGGATCTGACCTGGCGGCTTTCCGATACCGCTGTCATGAACTGTGCGGCAGACACCCGGCAGTTGACGTTATTTCCATATTGACAGGCAAAGGTGTGTACCAAAGGATTGATGACGATCAGGTTTTCATAGTTGTATTGTTCAGCGATATCCGGCACAATGGCGATAAAGTCAAACTTACGGTTAAAGCATCGGGTGAGCGCTTCCTTGAGAAAATGGTTCAACCCGTAATTCTTTAATTCGCCGATGTAAAAAAAATATTGGGTATCTTCCTCCAGGTGGAAATTGGAAAAATATATGGATGACACGATCTTATCCTGGTATTGTGGGGTTAATAAATTGGGCCAGAACCGCAAGCTCCTTTTAATTTTTGTGCAAATAAGATAAAAAAAATACAATGTCAAGGTAAACTCAAAAACAGGTGCGAAAAATTGCCTGGAAAAGGAGGCAGACAAATGGATTACGAAACGATTCTGGTGGAAATCAGAAACCAGGTTGGGCTGATCCGCTTGAACCGGCCCAAAGTGCTCAATGCCATGAACCGGCAGCTGTGGACTGAAATGATGGATGCCCTGGATATGCTGGGACAAAACGACCAGGTCAAGGCCCTGATCATCACCGGTGAGGGAAGGGCCTTTTCCACGGGTGCGGACCTCAAGGATTCCAAGGGCCGCACCATTGAGGCCTACCGCCAGTATCTGGAATCCCTCCAGGAAGCCTCCAGAAAGATCCTGCGGTTTGAAAAGCCCACCATTGCCGCCATTAACGGGTATGCCCTGGGGTCCGGGTATGAGCTGGCCCTGGCATGCGATATCCGCATTGCTGCGGCCAGCGCACTGATCGGATCGCCCGAGGCACGGGTGACCTCTTCGGTGACCGGCGGGGCTTTCCGGCTGATTCAGGACCTGGTGGGGCCTGGCAAGGCAAAGGAGTTGCTGTTTACCGCTGAGAACATCACCGGAGAGGAGGCCTGCCGCATCGGCCTGGTTAACAAGTCTGTTCCCCTGGAAAATCTCATGGACGAAGCGGTTGCCATGGCGGACAAGATCTCGGCCAATTCCGCCTTTTCCCTGAAACTCATCAAAAAGGGCCTGGCCATGGCAGCCGGCGAAACCAGTCTGGAAGCCCTGATGGATTATGAGATCGAAGCCTGCCTGGCCTGTGTATCCACCAAGGAGCGCCAGACCTCTCTGGATGAATTTGCCCGGCGCAAAAAATAAAGGAAGGAAACCCATGCTGGAACATGTATTGAACGCAAAATCCGTCGCCATTATCGGCGCATCCCGAAACAAGACCAAACGGGGCTACCAGGCCATTAAAACCCTTCTTTCGGACGGATTCGAAGGCGAGATCTTTCCGGTGAACCCAAAGGAAGACTCCATCCTGGGACTGCGCTGCTACAAGGATATCACCGATATCCCGGGCAAGGTGGATCTGGCCCTGATCACCACCCCGGCCAGAACCATTCCCAAAATACTGGAAAACTGCGGTGCCAAGGGCGTGGCCGGGGCCGTGATCATTGCCGGAGGCTTCCGGGAGCTGGGAGAAAAAGGTCGCATTCTCGAGCAGGAAATGGTGGATGCGGCCAAAGCAAACCAGGTCCGGCTCATCGGCCCCAACACGTCGGGCATGATCAACCTGAAAAGCAACATGAACCTGGTGGGCATCCAGGATGTGCCCAAGGGCAGTATCGCGCTGTTGTGCCAGAGCGGCAACATGGCGCTGACCCTGATCACCGAGGCCACCATCCGCAAACATGGCGGGTTCACCTATTATGTGGGGGTGGGCAATGAATCTGATATCAAGTTTCACGAATACCTGACTTTTTTTAGAAATGATCCGGATACCAGGGCCATTCTCATGTATGTGGAGGGCATGAGCCAGGGAAGGGAGTTTTTGCAGGAAGCCTACCAGACCAGTATTGAAAAACCCATTATTCTCCTTAAAAGCGGCCGGTCCGACAAGGGCCGCAAATCCGCCGGGTCCCACACCGGATCTCTGGCCGGAATGGGGCAGGTGGCCAAGGCCGCTTATGAGCGGGCCGGCATCATTGTGATCGAAAATTCCGATGAACTGTTCCCGGTGGCGGAAACCCTGTCCAGCCAGCCGCCGGTGAAAAACAACGCCATTGCGGTGCTGGCCGACGGCGGCGGGCATGCCACCATCGCCGCAGACCTGCTGTCCGATTACGGCATCGATCTGGCGGACCTGTCTGAAAAGACAAAGGAAAATCTGAAAAAACTGCTGCCCGAGGCCGCATCCGTGGTGAACCCGGTGGACGTGGCCGGCGGCACGGATGCCGATCCCACCATTTTTGCCGACTGCGCCAAGATTCTGCTCAAGGATCCGGCTGTGGGCGGCCTGCTCATCGTGGGGCTTTTCGGCGGATACGGGATCCGGTTTGAAAAAAGCCTGGCCATCGGCGAAGAGCAGGCAGCCCACCGCCTGGGTGCCATGGGGAAGAAGCGCGGCAAACCCATCTTTGTTCATTCTCTTTACAGCGCCTATGAGTCCCACGCCCTGGACCTGCTGCGCCACTATGATATCCCGGTGCATGATTCGTTGGACATCGCCTGCAAAAGCATGGCCTGTCTGTGCACCTATGGCAACTACCTGAAAACCTACCATGCGAAGACCAACTTTGTGTTCAACTGGCGCGAAAAAGCCAGGCATGAAGGCAATGCCATGATTCAGGCGGCCTTGGCCGAAGGACGTCACGTGCTGCTGGAACATGAAGCCAAGCAGCTGATCAAGCTCCACGGCGCCCCCACCTCGGTGGGAGGTCTGGCAGCGACCGCTGAAGAGGCCGTGGCCATTGCACGGGAAATCGGCGGCCATGTGGTCATGAAGATCGTGTCCCCGGATATCCTGCACAAAAGTGATGCCAACGGGGTGATGCTCAATATCGGTGATGACTCCCAGGTGAAGGCGGCCTTTGACATCATCAGGGAAAACGCCCGGATCTATGATCCCAATGCAGATATCAGAGGCGTGCTGGTGGCCCCCATGGCAGCCAAAGGCCTGGAGGTCATCATCGGCACCAAGATCGATGATCAGTTCGGGCCGGTGATCATGTACGGCCTGGGAGGTATCATGGTGGAGATCATGAAGGATGTGACCTTCTGGGTGCTGCCGGTATCCCCGGCCTCCTGCAAGAAAATGATCGAAGATACCCGGTCGTCTGTGATATTGGACGGTGTCCGGGGGCAGAAGGGGTATGACAAGAAAGCGCTTCGTAAACTGCTGGGCATCTGCTCGGAACTGATTGAATCCTATCCCGAAATTCAGGAGATGGACCTGAATCCGGTGATCCTCTACGAACAGGGCCTGGATGTGGTGGATGCCAGGATTATCCTGAAAAAATAGGTTTACAAAAAAAGACGAAGGCGATAGATTTGTTTCAGTATTCAAGCATATCAGGGAAAGGAGGGTGATCAGACACATGCATCATGGTGCGGCGCTTTTGTCCGCACTGTTGCAACTTAAATGTTAATTTTATTATGGAGGTTTAGATGAAAAAGTTACTGGTACTGGCAATCACGGCGTTTTTTGGCATGATTCTTTTCTTTGGATCCGCACCGGTACAGGCGGATCAGACCTTTGTCACCATCGGGACCGGCGGGGTCACCGGCGTTTACTATCCCACCGGCGGGGCCATTGCCCGGCTGGTGAACATGGACCGGAAAACCCATGGGATCCGCTGTTCGGTGGAAAGCACAGGCGGGTCTGTGTATAACCTGAACACCATCCGGGCCGGGGAGCTGGACATGGGTGTTGTCCAGTCAGACTGGCAGCATCATGCCTATTACGGCACCAAGGGCACCCCGTTTGAAGAAGCCGGCCCCAACAAGGAGCTGCGGGCACTTTTTTCCGTTCACCCGGAACCCTTTACAGTGGTGGCCAGAAAAGATTCCGGCATCAAGACCTTTGCCGACCTGAAAGGTAAGCGGGTCAATGTGGGAAATCCCGGTTCCGGACAGCGGGGCACCATGGAAGTGGTGATGGAAGCTCTGGGATGGACCATGGGGGATTTCAGGCTGGCATCCGAACTCAAGCCGGCGGAACAGTCTGCGGCCCTGTGCGACAACAAAATCGATGCCATCATCTATACCGTAGGCCATCCTTCCGGCTCCATCCAGGAAGCCACCACCTCATGTGATTCCATTCTGGTTCCGGTGGAAGGGCCTGCCATCGACAAGCTGGTGGCGGAAAACGACTATTACCGGCATGCAGTCATTCCCGGCGGCATGTACCGGGGAACCGACACCGACACCAAGACCTTTGGGGTGGGCGCCACCTTTGTCTCTTCCACGGCCGTGTCTGAAGATGTGATATACCACGTGGTGAAAGCGGTGTTTGAAAATTTTGATCAGTTTCAGAAACTGCACCCGGCCTTTGAGGTCCTGGTGAAGGAAGAAATGGTCAAGGACGGCCTGTCAGCCCCGCTGCATGACGGTGCGGTGAAATACTACAAAGAAGCCGGCCTGATGTAGTTTTTTCAACTTAAAGACAAAATAAACGTGCCGGCATGTGACCGCTGTGCACGTTTAT
>DATHSR010000544.1:0-7988 GCA_035464035.1 Desulfotignum sp.
TCAAAATCACCATTGAACTGGAAGATTTTATCGATGTCCGTACCGTAAAAGACATCGCTGACGAGATCTCCCGATTAACCGCCGGACAGAAAGGCAGCGACCCGCATCCGGCTGCTGAGGAGCTTGACCCGAACCTCATGAAGGATAACCGACCGAACTCTTCAAAGGATGAGGCAAGCCTGAAGCGACTCGTATTCGCGAACGCAGCAATTGAACTAAAGACTTCTGCTCCCCTGGAATTAAGTCCGGGCGAATCCGTCCTTCTCCTCTCGTCTGACGGAAATGACAAGGTTGCCGAACACGCAGGGGATATTCTCCGAACAGACTGCGGCGTTACCCCATTTCCAATGGGATTCATGCATGAAATCACGAATTCCGGCAAAACGGGTCACGATATCCGAACCGAAGATGGTGCGTTACGAGCGGTAGATAAAATTGCCGACCTGTTTTCTGTTTCCGGGATGGTCATCACCCTGGACCAAAAAGGATCCATCAGGTCAGGCAGCATGACGGATGTATCTCAGCTTCTTAAAGGATTCTTTCTTCTTTTGAAGGCATTTTTTAAATCTCCGGCCAAAAAATTCATCGTGCTGATTTATTCTGCTGATGATATTGGAACGCCGGTTCAATTACTGGCGGAAGGGATGCTCGGGCTGTTTTTGAGCGCTGCCCGGGAATACCCGTCCGTCCAGTTCCGCACGCTGGAAATTGAGAAAGATACCGATCTTCGCAAGGCAATACGCAATGCGCTGGATAAAGAATGTGCCGTGGTGGAGAGGATACATCGTGATGAAAAAGTCCTCACGTCAGAAGGACACCTGGCGCCGTCTGTTTTCAAGGATTCCTCTAATCTGAATCTATGCCCCGGAGACGTTGTCGTCATCGCCGGGGGGGGGGCCGGAATCGGCTCCTGCCTGGCCCGCTGTCTTGCGCCTTTCATGCCCCGCCTGATCCTGCTGGGGAGAACCCTTATCGATCCGGGAGGTGATCCGGCAAGACCTCTTGCTGAACCCGCATCTTCCGGGACGGTCACGATGGATCCCAGGGCATTGGAGATTACCCGGACCCTGTCGGATTTGCACGCATCCGGAATTGAGGCAGCCTACCATACCTGCGATGTGACCGATCCTGAGGCGGTCCAGGCTGTCCTGGAAGAGGTGATCCGCTGTTACGGCAGAATCGACGGGATCATTCACAGTGCCGGGATCCTCAGGGACGGTCCCGTAAGCCGTATGACCCTGGATGATTTTTCCATGGTCACGGATGTCAAATTCTCAGGCGCCTGGCATCTGTTCTTATCAGCCAGAAATGCCGGCTTGAAATTTTTTGTGGGTCTTTCTTCAGCAGCAGCGATCCAGGGAAATCCCGGACAGGCCAATTACGCTGCCGCCAACCGGATGATGTCCGCCCTGATCAGACACCTGGGCAAAGAAAACAAGGCCGTCCGGTTCAAAGCCTTGATGCTTCCTCCTGTCGAGGGGGCTGGCATGGCCGATGATCCTGAAATCCAGGCACTGCTGAAGCAAAAAGGGGTTGGATATATTCATGTGAATGCGCTTGCAGGACTTTTCTGCAGGGAACTCTTTATCGCCCCGGCCGAAGATCATTGGGTGATGTTCATGAAAAAACTGCCGTCTGTGAAAACCGTATTGCGCAATGACAGCACCCGTTCTTTGCCTGGTGGTGATCTGGATTCCGGCCTCTTGTCCTTTACGCCCGGGGACTTTCCCATGATAGAAAAAATTTTACACCTGGACCTTGGGCAGGAGAAACTGGAAGCCTGCCGGTCCTTCTCCCTGGAAAAAGATCTCTGGATCACGGATCACAGGCCTTTCAAGTTCATCAAGCATCCCATCGTCTCCGCCACCATGGTTATAGAAACCTTTATGGAAGCCGCCCGGATACTGTATCCCCATCTCCAGGTGAAAGGGGTCCGAAAAGTAAGGCTCATGGACATGATTGAATGCCGGCCCGGGGTTCCTCGTCCTGCCAGGATTTCCTGCTGCAGGGCCGGTGACCGCCTTGAAGAGGTGTTGTGCGACATCTCCCTTTCGGCACAGGAGATCTCCCCGACCGGAAGATTGACCGAACGTTTCGCCCTGCAATGCAGCGGCCAGGTGATCCTTGACGGCGGAGGAGAATCCCCCGGGAAGGGATTTCTGGATTTTCCCATCCGGCCGGATGAACTCAGAACCAGGCCCATGAACCGTAAAAAAGTGCTGAAATGGTACAAAGACCGCAGTGGTCTCGGAGGCCGGTACCGGGTGATAGAATTTCTTGACGGGACGGGCCCGGGCGTCATACAGGGCCGGACCATCTATCCGGAAACCTGTGATTTTGCAAATCTTGTGAACGCAAAATACCAGTATTCCCCCTACCTTTTCGAGGCGCTTCTGCAGCTGGTGTGCTGTCATATTGCTGTAACAGACCCTTCAGAGCCCCGGTCCATGATCCCTCTGGAAATCGGGGAGATGCGGTGTTTCAGACAAGTCCGGACAGGGGAAAAGATAACGCTGGAAGCCCGGTTGCGGTCACAAACCGACGAAGTGCTCACCTGGGACACCCGAGGGCTTGATGATCAGGGCGAAACCCTGATGCAGATTTTCGGATTGCAGATGAAATGGATTTCAGACTGATCCTGAAGAGGTATGGAAAATTACAGAAAAAACAGGAGCGGATATGGGAATGGACCATCATAAATTAACCGTTCAAACGGTGAATTTTTCTCATGGAAAAGGTCCTGTCTTCTATGCATCGATGCCCTGCGGGCCAATGGCGGGTCAAATGCCGGCAGGGCCCGGGACGAACGGGCAGGGCCAAAAACAGCATTTGATTTCCAGACTGTGGGATCACTTTGTCGCTGTGAAAAAATCATTCTGGATGCACAGGCCATATGACAACCCGAATTCTTTTTCCATTCAGGTCGGCCCGTTCATTCGGGTCATCCGGGGCCCCCTTGGCAGACCGCAACTTTTGCTGGGGGATCACATCGGTCCGGCCATCTCTTTTTGCAAAAGCTCCCAAAACCTCTGGGCCGCGCTTTGTGGAGACGGGCACGATATCGGTATCGATGTGGCACAAAGCCATGAATTCCAGGGCAAATACCCTTTTTGCCGGGTGTTTCACCCCCGGGAACTTCGGCATGCCTTGAAACCGGCAGAAGATGATTTGAAAAAGGCGGCGGCCCTGCTCTGGTCTGTCAAGGAAGCTGCTGCAAAGGCTCTGGGATGCGGTTTTCATCTTGTGGACCCGCTGCAGGTGATCGTTTATCCGTCAACAGGCGGGACCACTGGAGGGCCTGCATGGACAGGGGCAAAGGAAAACAGCATATATGATTTTCCGGTCGGGTTGTCGAAAAAGGCGGTAAAAAGATTTCCCATGGTGCAGTACCGGTCCTTACGGGTCCGTTCGGTTTGCCATGGAAAAATGTGGCTTTCCATTGCTTTGTTGAATCGGCGGTCTTACCAAAGTGATGGGCCAAGCCGGCCGGTGTTCCAACCCCCAAAGATGCAAACTGGAGAGGTATGACCCAAAACAGTGAATATGCCATTGAAGTTCATCACCTGACCAAGCGGTACAAGGGGTTGTCCGCGGTTGACAACCTGTCGTTTACCGTCGTAAAGGGTGAGGTGTTTGCGCTGCTGGGCCCCAACGGGGCAGGCAAGACCACGACCGTAGAGATCATCAATACCATCCGAACACCCACGTCCGGCAAAGTGATTCTTCTTGGAATGGATGTCACCAAAAAAAAGTATGACATCATCCCCCGCATCGGGGTCCTTCCCCAGGGATTCAGTTCCTTTGACCGGATAACGGTCAAAGAGACCCTGCAGTATTATTCCCGGCTTTTTTCCCGGAAAAAACCCGATATCCAGGGGTTGATGAATCTTGTGAACCTCAAAGACAAGGCGGCCGTACAATATAAAAACCTTTCCGGGGGGTTGAAACAGCGCCTCGGCATCGCGGTTGCCCTGGTGAACGACCCTGAAATCGTGTTTCTGGACGAGCCCACAACCGGGCTCGATCCCCTGGCACGGCACGCCATGTGGGAAGTTCTTCTGGACCTTAAGAAAAATGGAAAGACCCTGTTTCTCACCACCCACTACATGGAGGAAGCCGAACTTCTTGCAGACTCGGTTGCCATCTTAAAAAAAGGAAAAATTTCCGCCATGGGCTCCCCCGGGGAACTCATAGAAAACAATGCCGATTACCTGGTCGTCATGCTGAAGTCTGTGGATGAAACGGTGTTTGACATCGTTAAAAAAATGGGGTTTTCGCCGGGCTATGACAGCCACGGGGATATCGAGGTCCGGCTTGCACACACGGACGACGTTCGCAGGATGCTCAACGCCGTCAGGGACGGCGGGGCGTCGTTTACCGGTCTGAACGTCCGAAAGCCCAACCTGGAAGAGGTCTTCCTCAAACTGACCGATGACACTCTTTTGGAAAGCTTTGCCGGTATCGAGGAGACACAATGATGCAGATCATCCATGCCAATATCATTCGGGCAAATATCATTGTGAGCATCAAGAGCTTCTACCGCGAAAAGACGGTGATATTTTTCAGGATTGCCTTTCCGGTCATCCTGATACTCGTATTCGGCACCATTTTCATGGAAAGAGACAATGAAATTTTTGAGTTGAGCGTTCAGGATCTGGACCAGACAACGTCATCGGAACAACTCGTGGCAGCTATCGATTCAAGCAAAAGATTCAATATCACACAGGTCTCCCCTGACGCGGATGCCAAACAGTATGCGAAAGTCAACCAGCTGAATCTGATTGTCATTATCCCCAAAAATTTTGACATGTCTCTTATTGAAAAAATGGCGGCCGACAACTTTGAAACACCGGTCACCCTCACCCAGTTATATGACCCCGGCTCCTTTGGGGTGACCACCAAAATAGGGGTGCTGGACATGGTGCTGGCCAAAATAAACCAGGAAATGTCCGGTAAACCCCCGCTCATTGTATCGGAACCGGTGTCCATACTTAAAAAGAAATACCGGTTCATCGAATTCTTTGTCCCCGGGATCATCGCCATGGCAGTAATGACGGCAAGCCTGTACGGTTCGGTGAACGTCAATGCCGAACTTTTGCAAAAAGGGGTCATCAGAAAGCTTTCCACCACCCCCATCACCCGGATTGACTGGATCCTGTCAAACGTATTGTACCAGTTCATCCTTGCGGTTTTTTCCACGGCGGTGATGCTGCTGGTGAGCTATGCTGTGTTCCAGGTCAGTCTTGAGATCAATGGATGGCTCGTGGTGTTTGTCGCCCTTGATGTATTTGCATTTGTCGGACTCGGCATGATTCTCACCCGTGTTGCCAGGGAGGCTGAAAGTGCATCGGCCGCGGCCGATGCCTTGATGTTTCCGATGATGTTCCTGTCAGGAACATTTTTCCCTGTGGAGATGATGCCTGAATTTCTACAGACATTTGCCAGGATCCTGCCGCTGTATTATGTGAACGAAGGACTCAGGGCCGCCATGATTGCTGTGGATCACACGGCTGCCCTGAAAAGCGCCTTGATCATCGGCGCTTTTGCCGCCGTGGTGTTCGTTCTCGGTATCATGACAGCCAAATTAGGGGGAGAGGCCACATGATTTTCAATGCACGGGACAAGATTACCCGGGGCCTGTTGTCATTGGCCAGATCTCCTTTGCCGTTTCATCTCTATTACCGCCGCCATTTTCCATTACCCACGGTTCTTTTGATCGAGAACACAAACCGCTGCAACGCGCACTGTGTGATGTGCCCCCGTGAAAAACTGACCCGGAAACCAGGCATTATGACGTTTGAATTATTTGAAAAAATCATAAAAGAGGTGTCCGGAGCCAAACGAAAACCTGTCGTGCATCTGCACGGATTTGGAGAACCGCTGCTGGATGAAGTGCTGCCGGAACGGATCAGACTCGCAAAAGATTTCGGGATAAACCATACCTATCTGGTGACCAACGCGTCGTTATTATTTCCCGAAACCGCAAGAAAAATCATTGGTGCGGGACTGGATGAGATGAAAATCAGCTTCTGCGGCACGGATGCTGATTCTTACAACCGCACCATGAGAGGGCTGGATTTCAAGGTGGCGTTGAAAAATATCATAGACTTTTTGAAAATAAGAAAGGAGATGAAAAAAAAGACGCCGAAACTGATCCTTCAATACCTGCCCCAAAAAACCAATGGCACCTCGATAAAAAAATTTAAATTTTTGTGGCGCACTGTTTTGGACAATAAAGTGGGCGACCGCCTCAATGTAAGCTCTCTGGACAATTTCGGCGGCGGAAGGGATTATAACCCTGTCAAAGAAAAAATAGCGTCTGTCTGTTTTTATCCCTGGTCGGCCCTGTCCGTACTCTGGGACGGCAGGGCTGTTACCTGTTGTGTGGATTACAACGGGGTTCAGCGCACAGGAGATCTGAACTCGCAGACGGTGATGGAAATCTGGAACGGACCGGTGTTGTCCGGCATCCGAAAGAACTTCGGCAACCTTGACTATGGCGGATTCCCGGTCTGCCAGTGCTGTGACTGGGTACACCGGCGATAACGGGAGGCGGAAGATGAAGAAAAAAATTTTTTTCATATGCGGCTCCATGAACCAGACCACCCAGATGCACCAGATCGCCAGGCACCTTGATGAGTATGATCATGCCTTCTCGCCCTTTTATGTCGACGGATTTGACCTGGTTCTCAAAAGACTTGGAATGATCGAATTCACCGTCGCAGGCAACAAACTGTCAAACCGCTGCCGGGACTATCTTCAGAAGCAGGGTCTTCCCATCGACGAAAGGGGGTGCAATCGGCCCTACGACCTGGTGGTGACCTGCTCGGATGTGTATCTGCAGAAGAATATCAGAGGCAGCCGGATGGTGCTGGTTCAGGAAGGGGTGACCGACCCGGAATCTTTCATGTGCCATCTGGTCAACCGGTTCCGGTTTCTTCCGCTCTGGTTTGCAGGCAATGCATTGACCGGTCTCAGTGATGCATATGAGGCGTTCTGTGTTGCCAGTGACGGGTATCGGGATTTTTTCATCAAAAAAGGGGTTTGCCCTGAAAAAATGGTTGTCACGGGGATCCCCAATTTCGACAAATGCCGGCAATACAGCAGCAACACCTTTCCCTACAAAGGCTATGTGCTGGTCTGTACATCTGCCCTGAGAGAAACGCTCCAGTTTGAAAACCGCAGGGCCTTTATCCAAAAAGCCGTTGAGATCGCCGGTTCCCGGCAGCTTATCTTCAAGCTTCACCCCGGCGAAAAACACAGGCGTGCCACCCTTGAAATAAACCTGTATGCCCCCGGGGCCTTGGTGTTTTCGACGGGCAATGCCGAAGAGATGATCGCAAACTGTGATGTTCTGATCACCCGGTTTTCTTCGACCGCCCTGGTGGGCCTTGCCCTGGGAAAAGAAACCCTTTCAGACTTTAATATGGAAGAAATGCGTCGATTGACGCCTGTACAGAACGGTTCGGCGGCCCTGAACATCGCTGGTGTCTGCCGCCGGCTGCTCGAAAGAGAGGACCCATGTTAAATCAATTCATTGATATTGCCACCCAGAAAATACGTGCCAAGCGTATGGAATACTTTGGAAAGCACCCGGATGTGTATACAAAAATATATGCCTATACCCGGTCAAATGTGTTAAAGGCGTTGGGATATTATCCGTATTATCCGAAGATCGAAAAAGCCAATGCCACGGAAGTCACCATTGACGGACGACAAAAAATCATGCTGGGGTCCAATAATTATCTTGGACTCACCAACCATCCCAAAGTGATTGAAGCGGGTGTAAAAGCGTTGCAGAAATATGGGTCGGGTTTGACCGGCAGCCGTTTGCTGAACGGCAATACCCTTCTGCATGATCAATTGGAAGAGCAGCTGGCGGATTTTGTTCACATGGAAAGCGCCCTGGTGTTTTCCACCGGATTCGGCACCAATTTTGGAACCATCGCTACCATCTGCGGTCCGGATGATTTGATTTTCAGTGATGA
>DATHSR010000545.1:0-3042 GCA_035464035.1 Desulfotignum sp.
TGCTCCTGATGCGGAACGCCTTGATGGGGGCTAAAAGGCCCTGACGGGTGGCTTCCAGCAGACCCAGGTCGGTCTGGTACCGGTCGAAAACCGTTTCCAGTTTCCGGTTGTCCAGGCGCTGGTCTGTTGCCGTGAACCCGATCAGGGTCCTGGGATTGAAGGACTGGATCACTTTCTGGACGGTGGGGGCCACGCTGTGGTGGGCCTCGTCCACGGCAATGTAGTCAAAGGCCCGGCTGTCAAACCGGGTGTAGTGGCGGCTCATCCAGGCATAGGTCTGGATGGTGATGTCATGGCGGGCCGGGTCTTCTCCGATGGACAGGGTCTGGGGCAGGCCGTGGTCTGAAAGCCGGGAAGCGAATTTGGCGGCATGGTCGGTTTTCAGCTGCCGGGTGGGCACCATGACCAGGGTTCTGGCGGCGTTGCCGGCCCGGTATTCCCTGGCATGGTCGGCAATCAGGATTTCGGTTTTGCCCGTGCCCGTGGGCAGCACCACCAGGAAGGCGGATTTGCCGCCGGCCCGCTCCGCCTGGATGTCCTCCAGCACCGTGGCCTGGTGTTCAAACAGGGAAAAGGGGCGGGTGAGGGTCAGTTTCCGGGCGGACAGGAAATCGCCGGGGCTTCCGAAAAACAGCCGCATCTCATCCAGGAAATTGTCCGTGGATTTCATG
Organism: Desulfotignum sp.; assembly: GCA_035464035.1. GTDB lineage: Bacteria > Desulfobacterota > Desulfobacteria > Desulfobacterales > Desulfobacteraceae > Desulfotignum. Next base: position 672 of record DATHSR010000545.1, read on the forward strand.
CCCTCCAGGGACCACCGGAACACCTTGGTGCCGTATGCCACCAGGGAGTTCTGCTTGGTGAGCTGGTCCTGGTAGCGCTTCCGGCCGATCACCTGCGGGTGGTGCCAGGTTTCCCCGTTTTTCTCGATGGCCAGGTCAAAACTGTGGCGGTGGATGTAGTAATCCACCCACCGGGTGCGGCCGTTGATGTCAATGACCGGGAACTCCCGGATCACATTTTCCAGGGCCTGCCGCCCGTAGCAGTCGATAAATGCCTGCTCGAAACTGGCTTCGGGCAAGGTGGGGTCGATGTCGTGCCACTGGCGGTGCCGGCCGGCGGAATGGATGTCGTCCTCAAAGAAATCGCTGTGCAGCAGGTGGTCCAGGGTCCGGGCTGCGTCCGCCAGGCCGTCCCGGGTGTCGGCCATGAACCGGAACACCCCCCGGTATTTGTGCATCAGGGCATTCTGTTCCTTGGTGTACAGGGTATAGGCAAACGGATATTGGGTGTCGCAGATCCGGTGGTCCAGGAGTACGGCCTGGCTGGTGTCCGGGTTGACGAACAGGGCGCCCCGGAAGGCCGGGGCATGGAAGAAAAAACCCAGTGGCCGGAAATGTGACCCAGCCTCGTCCAGGAGGCTGGGGGAAAATCCGGGGTATGGGGATGACCCCACTTTGATACTTTGTTCAACCAAATTACGTGCCTCGTTTTCAAGGGGCTGAGCTTCAGCTCAATTGATCAGAAGATAAAAAAAGTCTCATTATCAAGAATCCTCTGCATTTCTTCCCGTTTCAAGCGTAGTCAATCCTTAAAATTTCCCCCAAATCCTTACAATTTCAAGTATTGCCCATTACTAAATCACGTTGAATGCGACAATGCAATCTTAATCCTGAGATCGCCAGGGGGCAGATGTTTTTTTTGGGGAAGTTGTGACCGGATGTGTCAAAGAGGGGTGGTATTGTCTCAGTAAACCCATTGAAAGGAGGCAGGATATCATGGAAAAAATCATATCAACTTATTTTGGGACGCTGAAAACAGGCAGACAACAGTCTTTCAAGAACCTTGCAATCTACCCGCTTTTGTCGGATTACAAGGTCACATTCGATTACCTGACCCTTGATGAGGCCCTGAATCAACACACCATCGAGATCCACGAGATCGACAAACACGGGTCAGTACCTGAACTGAAGGTGGTAAACAAATCATCGACAATGGTGCTTATTTTAGATGGCGAGGAACTTGTCGGGGCAAAGCAGAACAGGATTGTCAACACCACCATCCTGGTGCCGGCGGAAACCGAGATCATCATTCCTGTGAGCTGTGTTGAACAGGGACGGTGGTCAGATGACCTTTCGGGTTTTTCTTCAAAAGAACGGATCATGTCCTCAAACATGCGGGCAATGAAATCCCAGCAGGTCAATTATTCCGTCCGGGAAAGAGGAGCCTTTAACTCTGACCAGGGTGCGATATGGGATGAGGTGTCAAAAAAAGCACGGCGCCGTGATGCGGTTTCTCCCAGCATGGCCATGGGTGAGATCTATGAAAAAGAAAAGCCGGCAATCGACCAATATATTCAAGGATTCACCATCATCGACTCGCAGGTTGGCGCAGCGTTCATGATCAATGGCGAAATGGCGGGAATGGACTGTTTTGGAAAACCTGAAACATTTTCGGCGGTATTCAAAAAACTCATTGGGAGCTATGCCCTGGATGCGATTGATTTTTTCAAAGAGGGTCAGGACTATAAAGTTTTGAAAAGCAGGTTAACCGGTTTTATCAAGAATTCGGCAAACGCACCGGTTCACGCCCAAAAATCGGTTGGGGCAGGAATGGATTGCCGGCTTGAAACCAAAAAAATAACAGGGTTTGCCCTTTGCCATGAAGATCAGATTCCGCACATGTCGGTATTTACAAAAACCCACATCGATACCCAGGGATCGCGGATGCAAAGCTTTTCACGCAGGAGACGGCACCGGTTGTAGCAGAAAAGCAGGCGGCCGCAGCAGGCGGACCAGGGTGTGGGCCGCGTCCGCCAGGTCGTCCCGGGTGCCGCAGATCCGGTGATCCAGGCGCACGGCCTGGCTGGTGTCCGCATTGACATTTTTTTGCTCAAAGTAATCGTCAATTATAATCAATGGAAAGGTTAAACTCATTTTCTGCTTCAGACTCCTGTCTTGAGAATGTTTCATGGTACCGGACAACGGGATGGTTCCTTCTGGGTGCCCGGGAATATCTGAATTTTGGAAAACCGACCATCAGTGCCCCGTGGCAGGAATGGTTTTCAGGAAAGGATAAAAACTCGGCAAGGGGAGGCCACTGGCCGGCCGCATAGTTGACATACCCGGCCCAGCAGGACCCCAGGCCAAACCCGGGCAGGGCCAGTTCCAGGTA
>DATHSR010000546.1:0-2912 GCA_035464035.1 Desulfotignum sp.
ACCCCAGGTTGGTACTGAAACGATGAAGTGTCACAAAGATCGATATCAGTATCTTTCTCATTGTCCGGTCCTGTCAGGCGATTTTGACCTGCCTTCTTCTATCTGTCCCAGGCTTTCAACATTTCAATGGCTTTTTTGCTGGCTTCATCCCTCTGGGCCACTTCTTCCCAGATCACATCCGCTGCTTTCCAGTGTGCCTCAATCGCCGCGTCATCCAAAAACTTTTTTATGATAATGCCATCTGCTGCCATCTGCTCGGCCATTTCCATTTCCTGCTGGTATCCGGCCACGGTGGCATGCCAATAGTTTTCTGCTGCGGTTTTCAAAACCTGTTTCAGCTCATCGGACAGTTTGTTGTAGGAGCCTGGATTGACCAGCATATGACCGATGGCATGATCGTTTTCTTCTCCGATAATCCAGTACTTGGCAACCTCGTGCAATTTCAGGCCGGAAATGGCGCTGACATCCCACTGGCAGGCATCGATGACCCCGGTTTTGAGCCCCAGGTAAGCCTCACTGCCGGAAATATAGGTACCTCTGGCCCCCAGCAAGTTATGCCAGGTGGTATAAAGACCTTCATCCCTGATTTTGATACCCTTGAGATCTGCCATGGTTTCAATGGGTTTGGTGGACAGAATGAAGGGCACCGGTCCGTAGGTATGCATATCCAGCCACACGAGGCCCTGTTTTTCATATTCTTCCCTGAGCAGGTCGGCAAAGCCGTCTTCAAAAAAGAACTGCCGGATTTTTTCGGCTTTTTTTGCAAAATCGGTCTCGCTTTCAATCCGATAGGCATAGGGAATACCGAATTCAATCTCTCCCACCGGTACGATCCCTCCCCAGAAAGCCCCGGCGGCATGGAGCATGTCCAGAACCCCCATCTTGGTGGATTCAAACAGCTGTTCCAGGGGTACGATTTCCGGGTCTGCAAACACGGCGATTTCAAACCGGCCGGCACTCAACTGCTTCACATCATCGGCAAACCCTTTGAGCAGTTCAAAAGACAGGTCCCCATGGGGATACCCGGACTGAATTTTCCATTTCACCACCTTGTCTGCGGCTGCGGCCTGAGGGATCATCACAACCGCCATGCCCAGAAAAATGACGGACACAAACATTGACAGGTTTTTATACAAACGTCTCATGGGTAAATTTCCTTTGGATTTACAGGGTATTGATGGAATCGATCTCTGTTTCCGGCACGTCAAAAACCGTTCCCGTACTTTCCAGTACCTCGGTGGAAAAAAATGACGGCAGGCGGTCATCGGCCGTGGTCAGGCCGGCACCGGCATTGAATTTTCTTTCAATGGCAAGAATCCGGTCACCTGTCTCATCGATGTAATTATCAGACAGGGTCGTTCCGGTGAGCAGGCTGACACATTCGATAAGAGGCGCTTTGAGATCCGGAATATCCAGCAGGGCCAGCATGGGAAACAGGCAGATACCCAGGGTGTCCACCGTGGCGTTGTGATTCTGCAGAAACTGTGACACCGGCGCCTGACCCGTTGATGCCATGGGATTGTAATCCGGGTTGGCCGGTGACGGCAACGCATTCCCCGCAGTATGGTCGGCACCTGTCGGAGAGGTGGCATAGGTCACGCCGGTGCCTTTGAGTACCCGGGGGTCATATCCGGCCAGGATCCGGCCCTTGACATGGGGAATACGCGCCACTTTCAGGGACTGACCCGTGTACAGGCCCCCTTTGCCCAGCATGATGCCGGCTTCCGTACCCCCGGCGATCTGCCTCACCAGTTCCAGGGCCGTTTTCCCATCCCCCCAGGCCAGTTTTCCGGCTTCCATGAAAAGAGCCAGGGCTCCGCCGATCTCCATGGTGTCCACCCCCACATCATTGCATTCCCGGTTGATCTGTGCCACTATGTCGATATCATCGATCATGCAGTTCGATCCCACCAGGGCCAGGGTCTCATATTCCAGTCCGCCGACCACCACCTCACCGGCGTCATCCGTAAAAATATTGGAGCAGCTCACCATGCATCCGTCCATGCACTTATGGCTCATCTTGAAGTTGGGACGGGTCTGGGCCAGGGTGGCCATAAGTTCCGCAGACAGCGCTTCAGCGTTCTCAATCCTTCCTTTGGCAAAAGTACGGGTGGTCAGTGCCCCCATCTCATTGATCATATTGACCAGAACCGGGGTTCCCATATGCTCCAGACCCTGCATCAAAGGATGGGCCAGCACCCCTTTGGAAAGTCTTGCGGCGGCGGCGGTAAACTCTTTTTTAACATTTGCCGGCACAATGGGCTGGTCCGCAGTGTCATCCAGAACAAATGCCTTGAGATTCTTGGATCCCATGACCGCACCCAGGCCGCCTCTGGCCGCCATCCGCGGATGCAGATCCTTGGTTGTCATCATGATGCCGGCGGCGGTAAACTGCTGTTCACCGGCCTGGCCGATGGATACGATGGCGCAGGACTCTTCCTTGAGTGCATCGATCACCGCATAGTTTCCCAGTCCTTTTAACGCTGCGGCATCTTCAAAAATCACCTTGTCCTTGCTGATCTTAAGCAGCGTCAGAGTATCGGCGGCCCCCTCAATGACAATGGCGGCAATACCGTTTTTTGCCATGGTCCGGGCAGCCTGCCCCCCTGAATTGGCTTCCATGATCCCTTGGGTCAGCGGGCTTTTGGCCCCCACTGAACATCTGCCGGAATTGAGAACCACCGTGCCTGCCAGCAGGCCCGGGGCAAAAACCAGTTTGTTGCCGGCCCCCAGAGGATCGGTTTTCGGGTCCACTTCATCCGCCAGAATGGATGAAATCAGTCCCCGGCCCCCCAGATTTTTCAGGCTTTCAGGCAGCGGTTCAAAGGCAGACTGTTTTTTCGTTAAATCGATGCGCAAAATATTTCTCATGTCAGTCCCTTTCGATAAATAAACTTTTATTAAATAGCGTT
>DATHSR010000547.1:0-4972 GCA_035464035.1 Desulfotignum sp.
GGTAAAATGAACTTTATAACGGATTCTTTGCTTGGCGCCTTTTCAAATGACCTGGCCATTGATCTGGGAACGGCCAACACACTGGTTTATGTCAAAGGAAAAGGGATTGTTTTGAGTGAGCCGTCTGTGGTGGCGGTGAGAACCGATGCCCGGTCCAAAAGCAGGGTTCTGGCGGTGGGAATGGAAGCCAAGCGGATGCTGGGCCGGACCCCCGGTAATATTGTGGCCATCCGCCCGATGCGGGACGGAGTGATTGCCGATTTTGAAGTCACCGAAGCCATGCTCAAGCATTTTATCAGAAAGGTTCACAACAACCGGAAAACCATGGTACGGCCCAGAATCATCATTGCGGTTCCTTCAGGCATCACCCAGGTGGAAAAAAGGGCGGTGCGGGAATCGGCTGAATCCGCCGGTGCCAGAGAAGTGTTTCTGATCGAGGAACCCATGGCCGCAGCCATCGGTGCCGGACTTCCCATCACCGAGCCTACCTGCAACATGGTGGTGGATATTGGCGGCGGCACCACCGAGGTGGCGGTCATATCCCTGGCAGGGATTGTCTATACCCAATCCTTGAGGGTGGCAGGTGATAAAATGGATGCGTCCATCAGCCAGCATATCAAGCGCAAATACAACCTGCTGATCGGTGAACGCACCGCCGAGATCATCAAGACCACCATCGGCAACGCATATCCAGATCCGGAAAACCTGGAGACCATCGAGGTCAAGGGCCGGGACTTGGTGTCCGGTATTCCCAAGATTCTGGCCATTGATTCGGAAGAGGTCCGGATGGCCATTGCCGAACAGATCGAGGCCATTGTGGAAACCGTGCGCATCGCCCTGGAACAGACCCCGCCGGAACTGGCCGCAGACATTGTGGATTCAGGTATTGTACTGACCGGGGGCGGGGCCCTGCTCAAGAATCTGGACAAGCTGCTCAGGGAAAAAAGCGGCCTGCCCATTGTGGTGGCAGATGATCCCTTGTCCACGGTTGCCTTAGGGTGCGGCAAGTGCCTGGACAGTATGGACATTCTTGCAGAAGTGATGATCGACTGATTGCATGTTTTCACGGAAAATGTTAATCGCTGTCGGAGTGATGCTGTTTGTTGCAATCAATCTGGTTGTGATCAGCATGACCAGTCGCCAGGCATTACAGGTAAATAGTCCTGAAAAGGTGCTTATCACCTTGACAGCCCCTTTTCAACTGGGGTTTCAAAAAATCATTTCCGCAAACGTTTCCGTCTGGCAGACCTATTTTGCATCTGTATCTGCTGCAAAGGAAAACAAGGTCTTGAAAAAACAGTTGGCTCTGGTGGAACAGATTGAAAATCAGAACCAGGAACTGGCCAGGGAAAATGCCAGGTTGAAAAAATTTGTCGAGTTTACGGCATCCGATCCCGGCACGCATGTGGCGGCACGGGTCATCGCACGGGATCCTTCGCCTTGGTTCAAAACCATCATGATCGACAAAGGGGAGAAGCACGGCCTGGAAAAAAACGCCCCGGTGCTGGTCCCCGAAGGGATTGTGGGGCAGATTACAAAGGTTTCTCAGAATTATTCCCGGGTGCTGCTCATCACAGACCGCAACTCAGCCGTTGATGCCCTGGTCCAGACGACACGGGCAAGGGGAATGGTCAAGGGAAGCAGTGAAAACAACTGTATTTTTGTTTATGCGCTGAGAAAAGAAGAGATTCAGGCCGGCGAGACCATTGTGACATCCGGTCTGGATCAGGTGTTTCCCAAAGGATTGAAAATCGGGACCGTCCTGGATGTCCACAAAGACCCTTCCCAGTTGTTTCAGGACATACGTATTCAGACCAGTGTGGATTTTGATACGTTGGAAGAGGTGCTGGTGTATCGAAAATGAAATGGCTTTTTTTTGCGATTACCAGCCTTTTTCTCATTGTGCTTCAGACCGTCATCTTTCCCGCTTTTTCCTGGTTTTCCTGCCGGTTTGATCTGACCCTCATCGTGATTGTTTTTTTGAGTCTGAATTATTCCAACTATTGGGCGCTCGGAGCTGTCGCCGGGATCGGGGGGATTATGGACAGCCTCTCCGGCGGGCCTTTTTTTCTTTACATGTTTTCCTATATCTGGATTTTTCTGATTGTCCAGTTGGCAAGACAGCTGGTGTTTCAAACCAGTGTTTTGTCTGTTTTGATCATCAGCTTTTTGTCTGTAGTGGTTCAGCAGGCCCTGTTTCTTTTTTCGGTGCTTGTCCAGCAGGATCATACAGGGATCTGGCCGGTGGAGATGTCCCGTCTGTTTCAGCAGGCCCTGTGGGGAGCCGTGGTCATTCCTCCGGGGATCTGGGTGATTTCCCGGTTGTTTGGCGGCTGGCAAACCATGGGCCGGGCCGCTGCCAAAACCTGGATAAAGATGAGAGACCAATAGCATGGTCAAACTGAGTAAAAGTGCGGAACGGGACTGGGTTAAACACCGCATAATGGCGGTCAGCCTCTGCGTTCTGACGGTGTTTGTGCTGTTGTTTATCCGGCTGGTATATCTTCAGATCATCAAGGGGGAAGAGTATCGACGACTGTCTGAAACCAACTGTGTCCGCCTGAAAAGCATCACCCCCCCCCGGGGCCTGATTTTTGACCGCCATGGAGAATTGATGGTGGACAACCGTCCTGCCTTTGACCTGCAGATTGTGCTGGAAGATGCGGGGTCTGTGCCGGACACGGTGTCGTTTTTGTCGTCATTGATTCAGGAACCCTATGCAGAGCTCATGGATCAAATTCTGAAAGCCGGTGCTGCCGCTTTTTATAAGCCAATTACGTTGAAAAAAGATATTTCAAGGGACCAGCTGGCTATTGTGGAGGCCCATAAATTTGATCTGCCCGGGATTCAGGTTGAAATTGAATCCACCCGCCATTATATCTATCCCAAAACCGCGTCACACCTTTTGGGGTATCTGGGGGAGATCAACAGAAAAGAACTGGACAGCGGCAGTTTTCCGCATCTGAGATCGGGCGATCAAATCGGCAGGTATGGGGTGGAAAAAAGCTTTGAAGCTTTTTTGCAGGGCCGGCGGGGCGGGCGCCAGGTGGAAGTGGATGTGAACGGCCGGGTAATCAAGGTGCTCAAAACCGTTGATCCGATCCCGGGCAACGATCTTCAACTGACCCTGGACCTGCCGTTGCAGCAGCTGGCTGAAGAACTTCTCCATGAGCAGGATGGTGCGGTGGTGGCCCTGGATCCTGCCAATGGCGATGTGCTGGCCATGGTCAGCAGCCCCGGTTTTGATCAGAACGATTTTATCGGCGGGATCTCCAGTGACAAATGGCGGGCACTCATGGACGATCCCGGCCGACCCATGAGCAACAAAGCGATCCAGGGGGAATATCCCCCGGCATCAGCATATAAAACCCTGACGGCCATTGCCGCCCTGGAAGAAAAGATCATTGACAGGGGCACCACCACCTTTTGTCCGGGATTTTATATGTTCAGGGGCAGGAAGTACCACTGCTGGAGCAAGCATGGCCATGGGAGATTGAGTGTGGTGGACGCCCTGGCCCAGTCCTGTGATGTGTATTTTTATCTGGCCGGAGAAAAAGCCGGCGTGGATGTCCTTGCGCAGTATGCCAATGGGTGCGGGCTGGGACATCCTACAGGCATCAATCTGGACCATGAACGCCCCGGGCTGATTCCCACCGAAAGCTGGAAAAGACAGCGGTTCAATGAACGCTGGCATCCGGGTGAGACCCTCTCCATCAGCATCGGCCAGGGATTCAATCTGGTTACCCCGCTCCAGATGGCCGTGTTTACGGCAGCCATCGGCAACGGCGGAACCCTTTACCGGCCCAGACTTGTAAAAACCATTGAGGATGCAGACGGCAATGTGATAAAGAAAATGGACCCGGAAATCATCGGAGGGATTCCAGCCAGCCCCAGAACACTGGATCTGATCAGAAAAGGACTCAAGGAAGTGGTTCATGGGAATCGGGGTACGGCCAGAAGCATCCGCATCAAACAAATTGAAATGGCCGGGAAAACCGGAACCGCCCAGGTGTTTTCCAGAAAGACCGGAGAAAAGTTCGACAATGAGAACCTGGCAAGAACGCTGCAGGACCATGCCTGGTTTGTGTGCTACGCCCCAGCTGAAAATCCGGTGATCGCTGTCTCTGTGATCATTGAGCATGGCGTACACGGTTCTTCAGCCGCCGCCCCCGTGGCCGGCGCTCTGGTTAAAAAATTTCTGGGGCTTTCAGAGCCTGACAAAGAAACGGCACCGGCCGTTCAAGCCCAGGAAGGATAATTCAGACATGTTTGACCGACGCCTGATTGAACATTTTGACTGGGGATTTTTACTGCTGATTATGATCATCGGTTCCTGTGGATTGATGATTCTTTATTCTGCAGTGATGGCCGGTTGGGATGGAAGCGGGCTGCACTATCTGTTTGAAAAGCAGCTTGTCTGGATGGGGGCCGGATTTGTGGTGATGGTGTCGATTCTGCTGGTTGACTTCCGAAATCTGGACAAACTGAATCTGGCCATTTATGCGGTATGTGTCGGGTTGCTGGTCTGTGTTTATTTTTTCGGTCAGACCGGTGGCGGGGCCCGCCGATGGCTGACTTTAGGGCCTGTGAGCATTCAGCCGTCCGAACTGATGAAAATCGCCTTGATCATCAGCCTGGCATCACTTTACGCCACCCGGATTTCTCCGGAAGGCCTCAACTTCAGGAGCCTGGTCAAGCCGGCGGTTCTGTGTGTGATTCCTGTGGGCTTGATCGTGATCCAGCCGGACCTGGGTACCGGACTGATGCTGCTGCTCATTGCCGGATCCATCACCCTTTTTGTCAAGGTTGAAAAAAAAGTGCTGCTGACCCTGGGCGCACTGGGAGGATCCATTATTCCGCTGGTCTGGATTGCCGGTCTCAAAGAATATCAGAAAGCCCGGATTCTGACTTTCCTTGATCCGGACCGGGATCCGCTGGGCACAGGATACCACATTATACAGTCCAAGATCGC
>DATHSR010000548.1:0-2677 GCA_035464035.1 Desulfotignum sp.
GCCCAGGAACGGGAATTTCTTGACATTTTCCCGGATGTCTTCGGATAAAAGCCCGGCCAGGGCAAAACTCTGGCCGTCCGCCAGATCGATGGTGGTAGCGGCTTTGCGGGTCCGGATACCAGGAACCACAAACCCGCCGAACTGGACGGCGGTTGTAAAATCCAGTTCAGACACTTCCGTGTTCACCTTGATGCTGATCCTGTCCGGGCTTAATACAAACGGCGTAAAATTCAGGCCTACCCCGTATTCCTTGAATGTGATGGAGGTTTCCCCTAAACCCGACGGCACGGGGATGGGGTATTCGCCGCCGGCCAGAAAGCTGGCGGTCTGCCCGCTCAGGGCAATCAGGTTGGGTTCGGACAGAATTTTCACCAGACCGTCTTCCTGCAGGGCCTGGATAAAGCCGGTCCAGGTGGCGCTGCCCGAGGAGAAACTGAAAAATGAATTCACAGCGGATGATATGGTACCGGTCACCAGGGGGGTGTTATCGCCCAGCTGGTTTAAAATGATGGCGCCCAGGTCCCCGCTGTCATTGAAAAAACTGACATCGATGCCCAGGTCCTTGCCCAGGCTGCGGCTCATTTCCGCCACCGTGACCTCCAGCATGACCTGGTGGGTCCCGCCCACTTCCATCAGGTTGTTCACCTTGCCTTCCGGGGCATAGGATGCAGCCAGCACCAGGGCCCGGGACAAATTGGCGTTGTTGGACACCTTGCCCAGCAGCGTGATGGTGTCATTGGCGGAAAACACCTGGATGTCGGGCTCGTCAGGCAGCACCTGGTAGAGCTTTTCCTTGAGCCGGGACACATCATAGGACACTTCCACGTCATAGATGGCCAGCAGCTGGTCTTCCTGCCAGAGGATCAGGTTGGTCACCCCGGCGGAGATGCCTTTGAGGTAGATCTCATCGGGGGGAAGCACCAGGCAGTCCATAATTTCAGGAGACCCGATGGAAACCCGGATTTTTTTCTTGATGGGAACCCCCAGTTTCATGACCAGGGATTTGCCGGCAATGAGTTCGATCTTTTTTGTTTCCATGCCGGCCGATTCAAGCAGGCCGGCCGCCGGAACGGCCACAGGAAGAAAAAACAGCACAAACACAACCAGAGCCGTCAATTTTTTTGGGGCAAAGAATAAACGCATGAGTATCATCTCCTGCTGAAAATCAGTTGGCACTTCAAAGCGGCACTTCTGATTTAGACAAAGAAAGCCCTTTGATCACTTCAATGGTCGCCTTTTCTTCTTTTTTGGGTGCTGCGCGTCTGACAGGTTGGGGCGCTGCGGGCTTAGGCGCTTCAGCAACCGCCGGGGGCTGCTTCATGCCCTGGATCTGGGCCAGGCTCGCTGCCGCCAGAACTTCAGGCACCGTCACCCCGCTGGTCAACACCACCGCATCATCCACCGCCCCCCGCAGGGCAAACTGGAGCCGGCCTTCATTGGCGGCCAGGGTCAGGCGTTCCCCCTGGTCGGGCGTGACCTCCAGGGTGTACACATCCACCGGAGAGGCGGTGCCGTCACTGCTTTGCACAAGCTGTGTGCCGGTGGCCAGCACCAGCATGTTGTCAAGAACGGTTTTGGTGAACTCCTGGTCCGTATCCGGTTATTTGATGGTGAGCAGGACATCCACCCGGTTGCCCGGCCGGATGAGACCCGCGAGGCCCTGGATCTTGTTTCCCTGGACGGCAATGGCCCGGGTGCCGGGTTTCAGCACCGCCGGGAGGCCCCCCTGGGCCAGGGTGGTGGGTGCCAGCCGGGATTCGAGGACCGGTTCCCCGGCAGCCAGCGGGGTTACCAGGATTCTGCCGACAAGTTGGGTGGGATCTGAATAATGACCTTTTGGAAGGCTTTCTTGAAAATAGGGGCGGGTGGCCAATTCCTCCACAGTGAGCTTCTTACCCCAGGGAAGATCCACCAAGGTGACCACGACGGGCACTGCCCTGGTTTCCGTGACAGCCACCACTTTTTCCGGGGCCCGCTGTTTATCCAACCAGTTGTACAGGAAAAAACTGCCTCCCAGAGCGACCAGGATCGACAGCACTATAGGGATTAAAGCCCTCATGACACCACTCCTTAGTTATTTAATGAAAATTCGTATCCAGATATCTTCAGCCCCATATAAGTGAATGTTCCCAATGCAATGGCAATACCATAACACAGCTTGGGTCTTTTTCTGTCCTCGCTGACAGTGACGGGATAATACTTCTTAATCAGCAGAAACGTCAAGAGTGTATTGAAAAGTTCCCTAAAAAAACCTTTAAAAATGTCTCTGTGGGTCAGGATCATGACCAGGGAATAGATCCCGCCGTATATTGCGGTAATGAGAAATGTGATAAAGATGCCCTTGGCACCCAGAATGGCGCCGGCCGCTGCCATGAGCTTGACATCACCGGCGCCCATGACGCTGAGCATATAAAAAATGATGAGCAGGCCCAGCCCGGTGCCTGCGCCTGCCAGAGAAAAAAAAACACCCGTCATGCCATGGACCAGGCCGTGATATCCCAGTCCGGCAAAAAAGGTGGAAAATGTCAGAATGTTGGGAATCTTCTGGCGGGTAAAATCGGTGTAAGCGGCGGCTGCCATGACAATCCCGAGAAAGATGAGGGCCGGTCCGTCAATTCCAAAAAAAATGTCAAACGGTCTTGTCATGGCAGCCTTTCCGCTGATGTTTCAAATGGCG
>DATHSR010000549.1:0-3441 GCA_035464035.1 Desulfotignum sp.
CCCTGGGGATGGAATCCATTGGCACGCTGGGCGGGAAGCAAACGATCCTGAGTGAACTTCATCCAAAAACCCTTTTCCATTGCAGACATGGCTCACAAGATCCGCGATACTCTGGACCGTAACCGATGATACTGCCGGAAAAAACCAGTCAATACCATGGATTTCTGCTGGTGATCTTTTCAGCAGTTCTGTTCGGCACCACCGGCACCTCCCAAGCCCTGGCACCCGAGGGCATCTCCGCCACCGCCATCGGCTCTTTGCGGCTGGTGATCGGCGGCCCGGTCCTGCTGCTGCTGACGCTGCTGTTTGGCGGAACCAGACCGGTTTCCTTCCGCCCACCCCTGGTGCCCACGGTCGTCGCCGCCTGCGGCATCGTCATGTTCCAGCTGTGTTTTTTTGAAGCCGTGGCCCGAACCGGAGTGGCTTTGGGAACCATTGTGGCCATCTGTGTCGCCCCGGTCATCTCCGGGCTGCTCAGTGCGGTGTTTCAAAAAGAACGGCTGACCCGGACATGGATGGCTGCATCGGTGCTGGCCATCTCCGGCTGTGTGCTGCTGACCCTGGCCGGCGGTGATGTGCGCGTGGACACCACCGGCATTTTCCTGGCCTTTGGCGCCGGATTCGGGTATGCGGTTTCCCTGGTGGCCAGCAAGGCGGTGGTGGCGGATCACTCCCCTGTCCTTGGCATTGCCGTCATTCTCTGTGTGGGGGCGGTGCTGGTGCTGCCCCGGCTTCTGACCGAAGACCTCTCGCTGGTGATGACCGGCCACGGCATGGCCGTGGTGCTGTATCTGGGACTGGTGGCCACAGCCGCCGCCTACCTGCTTCTGGCAAAAGGGCTGTCCGTGGTACCCGTGTCCAGGACCGCCCTGCTGATGCTGGTGGAACCCCTCACCGGATGCCTTCTGGGAGTCCTGCTGCTGGGCGAAATTTTCACACCCATATCCGGGGCCGGGGCTCTGCTGATCTTTTCCGGTCTGGTGGTGATTTCACTGGCCGGAGAAAAACCGCCCCCCGTGGCCCCACTGGTCACCCATCACAGGAAAAAATGGTTCAAAGGCCGGCGACAGGCCCCCTGACAAAGCTGTCCGGAAGGTTATCTTCCGGGGATTATTTTTTCCACCACCGCCCGGGGAGGCCGGTCAAAAAAAACGCCGGATCCGGGCCGCTCCGGATGCATGCCCCGGATGAACAGGTACAGCACACCGCCGAAATCTTGCTCATAATCATATGATTTCAGCCGCAGCTTAAGGTACTGATGCAAAGCAATGGTGTAAATGTGATACTGCAGCACATAATGGTGATCTGTCATGGCCCGGGTCAAGGCCGGCAGATCATACTCCCCGTAGGTATCCCCCAGATAATTGGATTTGTAGTCAATGAGAAAATACCGGCCCCGGTGCCGGATCACCAGATCAATAAACCCTTTGACAAATCCGGACAGACGGCCCGGATCCAGGTGTGCCAGTGTCCGGGCATAGTTTTGCCACCGGTCGGTGCCGGCAAACAGGCGGGTTGGGTGCATCAGGTTCGATTGCCGCCCATCAAAAAGAAATTCCACTTCCGTCATCCGAAGGGCCATGGGGAGATCCCTGAGGCAAAACCCTTCACTGCCGGACAACAGCGGGGTGGCGACCATTTCCTGCACCGCCGCCGCCACCGGGGCCACAAAGGCGTCGTCCGCAAATCCAAACCGGCGCAGATACTGTGATACGCAGGCGGTCACAGCTGCCTGATCCCATTGGAAATCCATATGCTCCAGCACAGCATGGAAAAAATCTCCGGCCCCGGATCCTTTTGGAAACGCCTGGAGCCGGATCCGGGTATCGGCACGGTCCGGCAGGGCGGTATCTCCCAAAGGATCCGGTTGCCGTAACAGTCCTGGAGCAAATAAACGTGCCTGGCTTTCCCACAGATCTGCCTCATCTCCGCCGGCCCCCTGCTGATCCCGTTTAATGCCCTTCCCCCCGGGGCCCGCGGCCACGGCACTGAAACTGGTGATCTGGTAGACCGGCCGGACCGGGCGGATGGCGGTTCGGGCGGTGAGCACGCCGGGAGGCGCCTGGGCATGACCCGCCGTCTGGACCGGTCCCGGGGGAGCCAGCAGGGTTACCTGAATTGTCTGTCCCGACCCGGCCAGGGAGTTGAGATCCGATATCATGATATCGTCTTGGGCACATCCCTGGGGATGAATAAAACTCCCCAGGGCCGACGCGTCCGCACCGGAAATACCGCCCCAGAAAATCCGGCACATGGCAGAGGCCCGGGTCACTGCCACATACAGGAGCCGCCGCTGCTCGGCCCGGGTTTCCAGGTCCTGCCGGGCCAGGGATTTTTCCAGGCCGGCGGCATCAGCCCCATGAAAGCCGGGGCCCCGCAGGTCCAGGCAGAGCCGGTATCCGTCATCCGGATCATGGAACATCACCGGCCCCCCGGTGATGGCCGTGGCATCAGACCACAGATAGGGCAGATAGACAATGGGGTATTCCAGACCCTTGCTTTTGTGGATCGTCACAATGGCCACGGCCCGCCGGTCGCTTTCCAGGCGCAGCTCATCCGCAGCCTCGTCCCGGGTGTCGGCAAACAGCTGGGACTGGTACCATCTGAGCTGATACTGCAGGGAAAGGTGCCGGTGCACCGCAGCCTGGGAAATCAGCTCCACCAGGTGATAAAAATTGGTCAGCCCCCGTTCGGTCACCGCGATATCCGGGCGTAGCAGACCCTCATGGGAATGGAGCAGGTCCATGATCATGGCGATGAATCCTCTGGTCTCCCACTGCTGCTTCCATTTCCGGAACCGGTCCTGCCACTGCCATAACGCCTGCGGGGAAAGGGTTTTCAGCCGGTCCATATCAAATCCGAACACCGATGAAACCAGGGCCGCCTTCATGAACCCGGTATGGTCCGGCCGGAAAACCGCCCACAGAATATCATTGAGCTCAACCGCCTGGGAGGAATCAAACACCGACCCGGTCTTGGAAAGGTAGGACGGAATACCCGCCTGTGACAGGGCATCCTGAACATCCTGGGCATCCCGGTTGGTCCGGACCAGCACCGCCATGTCACCGAAGGTCACCGGCGCCCTCCTGCAGGACCGGTCTGAAAGCAGATAACCGGCCGCCATATCCTGCTGGATTTCCCGGGCCAGGACAGAGGGAATCAGTCGCCTGGCAGCTTCCCGGGTCACCCTTTTCTGCCGGTCCAGCGCCAGGTTTGTTCTGGGCAGAAAATCAAACCGAAGGGGGGCCACCGGGCCGTTTTTATCCCCAAGGCGATGGACGGCTGTTTCCGGGGTTCCCACCCGGATAAACGGGATGTCGTCAAACACAAACGGGCGGGGCCCTGCCGTGAACAGATCATTGACTGCCTGTACCAGCAGCGGGGAAGACCGGAAGTTTTTCTCCAGGGTAAACCGCTGGTCACTGTCCCTGCAGGCGGCCA
>DATHSR010000550.1:0-4626 GCA_035464035.1 Desulfotignum sp.
TGAACCAGGACAATTGAGGGCCGGATAAAGGTTCACGCCGCAGACAGCTATCCGCCTTCAGATGATGGGCGGCGTGGAATTGTCCCACAGGCTGGCGCACAGTCCCACAAAGGTGCCGGTCATTTCACAGGCGGTTGTGCGCACATCGTATCAATCCTGCGGTGGTTTCCCAGGAAATGCATTCATCGGTGATGGATACCCCGTACTTGAGGGTACACCCGTCCCCAGGGCATTTCTGGCTGCCTTCAAACAGGTTGCTTTCAAGCATCAGGCCGATGATGCCGGAGTTGCCTTCCAGGCGCTGGTCCAAGGCGCTTTTGAACACAAAGGGCTGGCCGGTGTAGGTCTGACCGGAATTGTCGTGGGAGCAGTCGATCATGATGCGGTCATTGAGTTTCCGCTTCTTGAGGAGGGCCTGGGCCCTGCCCACGGAAACCGGGTCATAGTTGGGGGTGATTCCGCCCCGCAGCACGATGTGGCAGAAGGGATTGCCGGTGGTGGACACAATGGAGGCCCGGCCGTCCGGATCGACGCCCAGAAAATGCTGGGGGGTGCCGGCCGCCTCCACGGCATTGGCCGCTGCCAGAAGGCTGCCGTCCGTGCTGTTTTTGAATCCCACAGGCATGGACAGGCCGGAGGCCATTTCCCGGTGGGTCTGGGATTCAGTGGTCCGGGCTCCGATGGCCACCCAGGCGAGCAGGCCGGCAATATACTGGGGGGTGATGGGGTCCAGGATTTCCGTTGCCGTGGGCAGCCCCATGTCATTGATGTCGATGAGCAGTTTTCTGGCGGCTTCCAGCCCGGCATTCACATTGTGAGAAGCATCCAGATACGGGTCGTTGATCAGGCCCTTCCATCCCACAGTGGTCCGGGGTTTTTCAAAGTATACCCGCATGATCAGATGGATCTTGTCGGCAACTTCCTGGCGCAGGTCCATCATGTTACCGGCAAACTCCATGGCCGCTACCGGGTCGTGAATCGAGCAGGGGCCGGCAATGACAATGAGCCGGTTGTCTTTACCTGTCAGGATGTTTTCCACATCCTTCCGGCCCGTGACAACGGTGCGGGCAGCTGCATCGGTCAGGGGCAGGACCTGTTTCATGTCTGAAGGTGACAGGAGGGGTTTGAATTCTTTTACATGGAGGTCAAAGGTTTTTTCCATGGCGGTCTCCTTTGCAGGTCAGGAACGGTTCCGCCCGGGACTGAAAATAAAAAAAGCCGCAGGCGGTGTCTCTGCCTGCGGCTTTGGTTTGATTTATGGGAGTAAAATCATGACGGCCCAGGCAGATGCGAGTAATAATACCAGAAATAAAAATATGCTCTGTCTGGGCGGCCGTAATTCATGTCAACATCTCCGTTAGATTTTGTTTACCTTAACCACATCTGAATTTTATAGTCAACCAATAATATGCATCTTTAGGAGGATTTCTTTTTTTCTTGACAGGTGCCCGGATAAGAAATAAGGGAGGAATAACCATCTTCAAACTGAGCTGTTTTCTTAAATAACAGGGAGTGTTGGACATGGATATGAAGCGCGACTACTATGAAGATGTGCGGCTTGTCACCTCCCCGGTGGTTTTTTTCTGGCTGGTGGTTCTTCTGTTATTTCTTGTCTGTTTTCCCTTTTTTGTCAGCAACTATTACGTTTATGTGGCCAACTATATCGCCATCAATATCATTGTGGCCGCAGGCCTGAACCTTCTGGTGGGGTATACCGGCCAGATCAGCCTGGGCCATGCCGGTTTTTTTGCCATCGGCGCTTACGGCACGGTGATTCTCATGGCCAAGGCCGGACTGCCGTTTCTTCTGGCGCTGCCCTGTGCCGGACTGGTGGCGGCCGGGTTCGGATTTCTGCTGGGACTGCCGGCCCTGCGCCTGGAAGGCCCGTATCTGTCCATTGCCACCCTGGGGTTCGGTCTGACCATCACCCAGGTGATCGGCCGGATGTCACTTTTCGGGGGCCGGGAAGGGCTCCACGCACCGGCCCTGGTCATCGGACCCTGGGCTGTTGACACGGACCGGCAGTTTTATTTCCTTTTGATCAGCATCATGGTGCTGCTGCTGCTGGGCATGAGAAACCTGATAAAGACCCGGGTGGGCCGGGCCTTCATTGCCATCCGGGATGCGGATATCGCGGCCCAGACCATGGGGGTGAACATTGTGTTCTACAAAACCCTGGCCTTTGCCGTGTCCGCATTCTACGCCGGCATCGGCGGCGGTCTCTATGCTTTTGTGCTCCGGTTCATTGAACCGGAAATTTTTACTTTGATGATGTCCATCATGTTTCTGGCCATGGTGGTGGTGGGCGGACTGGGGTCCCTTGTCGGTCCTGTGGTGGGGGCTGGCCTGCTGTGCTGGCTGGATCTGAAACTGAGAAATATCCTGAACATCCCCTTTCTGGGAGACTGGCTGGAAACCCTGTCCAGGTCCTGGTTTTCCATCACCGGGGTGTCCAATATCCAATATATCGTGTTCGGTTCCATCATGGTGGCCATCATGCTGTTTGAGCCCCTGGGTCTTTACGGAGTATGGCTGAGAACCAAACGGTACTGGCGGACCTGGCCGTTTTGAAAAATTCCGGCCGGAATCAGCCGGGTGGGGTCAGCCTTTCCTTGTTGGTGCTGTTCGGGTGGGTGTTGGGTTTCAAGGGGGAATGGTATGTGTGAAAGGGGGCAAGATTGATTGATTTTTTGCAGATGGTTGTGAGCGGGGTGGCTGTGGGCAGTTCCTACGCCCTCATGGGTCTTGCCATGGTCATTATCTACAAGACATCTGAGGTGCCCAACTTTGCCCAGGGGGAAATGGCCCTGGTCACCTCCTTTATCACCATGATGCTGCTTACCACCTTTGGCTATCCGGTCTGGCTCGCGTTCGGTCTGGCCCTGGTGTTTGCCGCTTTCCTGGGGGCTTTTCTGGAGTTCGCCGTGCTCAGAAGGGCCAAAAATCCAAACATTCTGGGCACCATCGTTATTACCATCGGCCTGGAAATGATCCTGCTGGGGCTGGTTTCCTGGAAATTCGGGGCAGAGCAGAAAACCATGCCCTTTCCCATCGGCCCCTATGACAGTTTTATCATCGGCGATGTCTTTATTGCCAAGCTGGAGGTGCTGACCCTGGTATCGGCTCTGGTTCTCATGACCCTGCTGTTTTTTTTCTTCAAATATACCCGGGTCGGACTGGCCATGAAAGCCACCCAGCAGAATGCAGTGGCCGCAAAGATTGTGGGGGTCCGCACCAACCGGATCATGATGATGACCTGGGCCATTTCATCGGTGGTGGGGGCCACGGCCGGGCTGTTGATATCGCCGGTGATCATGCATCCGTTCATGATGTGGGACCCCATGCTCAAGGGGTTTGCCGCCGCAGTCATGGGGGGCATGACCTCGCTGCCCGGGGCCGTGGCGGCCGCCTATCTGCTGGGAATTATCGAGAACCTTTTCGGCGGATATGTGTCCATTGAATTTAAATCCGTGGTGGCTTTTGCCATCATTGTGCTGGTGCTCTGTTTCAAACCCAGCGGCCTGTTTGCCAGGCATTACGTCAAGAAAGTGTAGCAGCGGTAATCGGGCTCAGGTTGCGGGGCCTGTACCCACAATTGACAAAAAAGGAGGATGTCATGAAAAAGGGTTTGATGGTGTTGTTGGGGTGCATGTTATGCTGGCTGGTGTTCACATCATTGGCCTGGAGCGAGGAAGGGGTGACCGACACTGAAATCCGCATCGGCCAGTGGGGACCCCAGACCGGCCCGGCCGCTGCCTGGGGATCGGTGGCCCGGGGCACCGGGGATTATTTCAAATGGATCAACGCCACCGGCGGGATTCATGGCCGCAAACTGGTGTACCATATGTTTGACGACGGGTACAACCCGGCCAAAACCCTGGCCGGGGTCAAGGAACTCCAGGAAGGCACCGGGATTTTTGCCTGGGCCTCGGGCGTGGGCACCTCCCCGGGCCTGGCGGTCAAGGACTATCTCATGGAAAGAAAAATTCCCTGGGTGGGGCCGGCAGCCGGGTCCCTGCACTGGGTGACCCCTCCCCACAAATATCTGTTTGCGGTCTATCCGCTGTATTACAACGAAGCCCGGGCCCTGGTCCGGTATGCCGTGGAAGAGATGGGCAAAAAACGGGTGGCTGTGGCCTATTTGAACGATGAATACGGCAAGAACGGGCTGCGGGGCGCCATGGAGGAACTGGCCCGGCATGGTCTGGAGGTGGTGGCCCAGGTGCCGGTGGAACAGACCGATTCGGACATGAAGCCCCATGTGATGCAGTTGAGAAAATCAGAGGCCGACATGGTGCTGCTGTGGACCACGGTGAGCCATGCGGTGCGCATCGTGGGTACGGCCAAGGCCATGAATTTCGCCCCCCAGTTCATGAGTACCAGCACCTGCTCGTATTTTCCCCTCATGGACCATATTTCCAAGGGTTTGTGGGAAGGGGTGATCTGTGCCACGTTCGGGGAGCTTCCGGATTCGGATCATCCCAAAATGCAGCAGTATAAAAAAGAGGTGTTCGACCAGTTCGCGGCCAAAGAGGAGCGCTGGGGCATGTTTTATGCGGCCGGTATCATTTTTATCGAACCCATGATCGAGGCGTTGAAAAATGCCGGGCCGGATTTGACCCGGGA
>DATHSR010000551.1:0-1800 GCA_035464035.1 Desulfotignum sp.
ATACTCACCGGGCTGTACATCCTTGTGGGCGGGCTGATCAACGCCCGGAACATCACCTGGTAACGTGTCTTTTCCGTTTTTTTTACAATGGCCATCCTGTGGACCGCCATGACCGTTTACCCGGAGCTGTTTTCCGATATCGATCTGAAAACGGAAATAAAGCAGTTTTACAGCCGGTTTTTCAACCTGGATCTGGATGATGCCATGGTGAAGAAAATTTTGAACAATCAGGGGATGCGCCAGGCAATGGATCCACAGTAGTTGCAAATACAGTAAAGGAAAAAACATGAACCGATTTTTGAAAATCTCTCGATGTCTGGCTGCCGCCGGGGCGCTGCTGCTGGTTTTCGCTTTTTTCGTCAAAGCTGAATTACACACTGCTGCGGGTTTCCTGCCGGAACGGGTGGTGTTGAATATCACAAAGAGCCCCCATGACAGCCAGGCGGTCACATGGCGCACCCGGGAAAAGGGCACGGCCCCGGCCGCCCAGATTGTCCTGCTGTCGGATCTGCTGAAGCTGGAAACCGGTGCCCGGATTTTCAATGCTGAGACGGGCCGGGTGGAAACCGGTGATACCGGCCCGGCATATCACCACGCCGTTGTGGCGGCCCCATTTCACCCTGCCGGACAACGGCCCTCCGGGCCTTGAAGAAACGGTGTACTATTTTGAATACCAGGGGGTGACGTTCATTGTCCTCAACGGCAATGAACAGATTGAAACACAGGCGGCTTGGCTGGAAGCCATCCTGTCCCGAAACACGACTGAATGGATCATTGTCGCCATTCACCAGCCGGTGGATGCGGTCGTATTGCAAAAAAATATCCCATAAGTCAGACATGTTGCTTCCTGCCGGTCTTCTGGCCAGGTCTTGCAGTGTCTGATTTAAATTTTATCCGTAAAAATGATTTTTTATATCCGGGTGCGGTTTGTTTGATTTTTATGCCATGATTTTTTCCGGCACACATTGTGCGTATGAGAGATCCTTTACTTTTAAATGGAGGCTGACACACACCCATGGCAAAAACAGATACCGCCCAGACCATCCGCCGGATCAAAGAAGAATACGCAGATGCCTATGACACCATGACCTGGCTGACCCCTGAAACGGCAGCAGCGGCATCCCGGTTGCGGGAAAACCTGATCACGGATATTTTTGAACATGCCGGACCGGGATGGCGGTTTGCCCAGACCAAGCTGTTTTCCCACGGTATTTCACCGGGATGTGACTTCTGCGGCAACGGCGACTGGTCCTGCCTTTTCATCAACGGCATCTGCAATGCCCGGTGTTTTTACTGTCCGTCCACCCAGGACCGGAAAGGGCTGCCCATGACCAGCTCACTGGAATTTGCCACCCCCGCTGATTACGTGGTTTATGTCCGGACTTTCGGCATCCGGGCGGTGAGTTTCAGCGGCGGGGAGCCGTTCATGACCTTTGACCGGGTGGTACTGTATCTGAAAACCCTGCGGGCGAAAATCTCCCATCCCCTGTATATCTGGATGTACACCAACGGTATTTTGGTGACCGAAGACAAGCTCAAAACCCTCAGGGATCACGGTCTGGATGAGATCCGGTTTGATCTGAGCGCTGACCACTACCGCCTGGATGCCCTGAAAAAAGCGAAGGGCATCATTCCCTGCGTCACCGTGGAGATCCCGGCCATTCCCGAAGATCTGGAAACCACCCGGCAGGTGATCAAACCGCTTTATGATGAGGGGGTCAACTACCTGAATCTTCACCAGCTGCGGTGCACGCCGTATAATCTGCCCCGGCTGATCAAACGGGGATACACCTTTGTGCA
>DATHSR010000552.1:0-9446 GCA_035464035.1 Desulfotignum sp.
AAGCAGTAACGGGAGGGACTTTTCCGGTCCCAGTACCGCCTCGATATAGTGAACCGGGTTGATGACATGGTCGGCTGCGGCAAAGGCAAATTCCGTGATCACACCGCCGAAAACAACCAGCAGCGGGCTGATGCCCAGCAGGACCGCAGCCGGGAACAGATCTGCCGGCCCATAGACCGGGACAGGGTCATGGGCGGTTTTTCGGCCGGTCCCCGGGGCATCCATTGGCAGCAGTTTCCAGAAGATGACGCTGCCGGCCCGTCCCAGGGCCATCAGGGTCAGCAGTCCGCCCCCCAGCACCAGGCCCCAGATCCATGGGGCGCCGCTGCTGTGCTGAACCGTCATGAGCATCATCACCTTGGCGAAAAATCCGCTCAAGGGGGGCAAACCGCCGATGGCCACGGCAGCGAAGAGAAACAGCAGCCCCAGGAGGGCTGGCTGTCCCACGGGCCGGTCCGGGATCAGTCCTGATCCGGCACCGGGCCGCTGACGGGAGATCAAATCCGCCACCAGAAACATACCTGCCGTCATGAACGTGGTATGGGGCAGGTATACAATGGCGGCGGCAATGGCTTCTCTTTGAAAGGTGCCGATGACGGCCAGCAGGGTGCCCACGGATACAATGACCAGATAAGCGGTGATCCGCCGCAGATCCCGGCTGCCTGTCACGCCGGCGGCCCCGGCCGCCAGGGTGACCAGGGCGGCGGGCAGGAGCCAGCTGCTCAGCAGGCCGGCACCGATTCCGGCAAACTCGCTGAAGATCAGGCAGTACACGCGCAGAATCACATACACCCCCACCTTGGTCATGACGGCAAACAGGGCCGCCACCGGGGCACTGGTAAAACCATAGGTATCCGGCAGCCAGAAGCACAGCGGCAGCAGGGCGGACTTCAGGGCAAACACGGCAAACAGAATCAACCCCGCGGCCTGAAGCAGGGCCGCGTTTTCAGCCGGGGCCAGGGCCATGCGCACCGCCAGGTCGGCCATGTTCAGGGTCCCCAGAAGGGCGTAAAGGATACCCACCCCCACCAGAAAAATGCTGGAACCCACCAGGTTGAGCATGACGTAATGCATGCCGGCCCGGGTCCGAAGGCCCCCGCCGCCATGAAGCACCAGGCCGTATGAGGCCAGCAGCATGATTTCAAAAAATACAAACAGATTGAAGATGTCACCGGTGAGAAAGGCCCCGTTGATCCCCAGCAGCTGAAATTGAAACAGGGCGTGGAAATTCTTTCCCTGCCGGTCGGTTCCCCGGGCCGCATAGGCCAGGCATAACAGGGCCAGCAGGGCGGTGATAAACAGCATCATGGCACTGAGCCGGTCCAGAACCATCACAATGCCAAAGGGGGTGGGCCAATCCCCCAGCACATAGGTCTGAATGGGCCCTCCGGCACTCTGAAAAAGCAGGACTCCGGTCATGACCACAACCGCCAGGCAGCTGGAAATGCCCAGGAAGCGAAGCCGGGCAATGGGCCGGTTGGTGTTCAGAACAATCACGGTCCCCATGAGCAGGGGCAGCAGCAGGGGGCTGACAATCAGATGGTTCATCATGAGGGGGGCTTCTCCTGCCGTCCGTCGACATGGTCGGTGTCAAGTTCGCCCAAGGCACGCAGAGACAGCACCACCACAAACGCGATCATGGCAAACCCGATGACAATGGCGGTCAACACCAGTGCCTGGGGAAGGGGATCGGCGTACCGGGTCTGACTGCCGGAAATAATGTCCGGCAGGTTGGTGTGCAGGCGGCCGGTGAGAAACAGAAACAGGTTGACGGCATACCCCATGAGGGTCAGGCCCAGAATCACGGGAAAGGTACGTGCCCGCAGCACCAGATAGACCCCGCAGGCGATCATCACCCCGAAACATGCCGATACCAGCCATTCCATCACTGGGTCTCCTTTTCAATGGTTTTCTCTTCCAGGGGTTCATTTTCCAGATTTTTATCCAGAAAGGCGGAGAAGGATACGGTCCCGGCGTCCTCGGAATTGATGGAACCCAGCTTGACCAGCATCAGCATCACCGACCCCACCACCACCAGAAATACGCCCATATCAAAGGCCATGGCGCTGGCCAGTTCAAATTTGCCGATCAGCGGCAGGTTGAAATATTCATAGGTGCTGGTGAGAAACGGGTAATTGAGGGCCCAGCTGGTCAGGCCGGTGCCCAGGGCCAGGATCAGGCCTAAGGCCATGACGATATGGTTGTCGAAATTCAGGCGGGGCCGGGTCCAGACAATGCCGCTGGCAATGTACTGCAGGGTCAGCACGGTGGCGGTGATGAGCCCGGCGATGAATCCGCCGCCGGGGTCATTGTGGCCCCGCAGGAAAATATAGGCGGAAAACAGCAGGGCCAGGGGCAGAAGGGGCCGGGTGATATAGGCCAGGATCATGGGAAACCGGTCACGGGTCCAGGGACGGCCCATGTCATCGGTCTCAGGGGCGTTGCGTTCAAATCCATGCAGGAGCGCATAGACGATCAGCCCGGCGATGGCCAGTACCGTGATCTCACCTAGGGTGTCAAATCCCCTGAAATCCACCAGAATGACGTTCACCACATTGGTGCCGCCGCCGCCGGGAACACTGTGGGCCAGAAAAAAATCAGAGATGGTGTCATAGGGACGGGTGAGAATGGCCATGGCCATGGCGGCCGCACCGGAGCCGGCCAGCACTGCCAGAATCCCGTCCCGTCGGCGCCTGCCCCCTGAAGATTCAACCGGGGTGGATTGGGGAAGCAGGTGCAGGGCCATCATGAGAAGAATAATGGTCACCACCTCCACCGATATCTGGGTCAAGGCAAGGTCCGGGGCGGAAAACCGGCTGAACGCCAGGGATACCACCAGGCCCACTGTGCTCAGCATGATGATGGACAGAATCCGGTTCCGGTGGGTCTTGACCGTGGCCACGGCACCGATGATCAGAATCAGCCCCATGACCAGGGTGACCGGATCCAGGGGGGTTGTGGGAACCGTTCCCAGAAGCGGGGCTCTGGAAACGGCAAACGGGATGGCTCCCAGGAACACGGTGGCGCTGATGAGCACAAAGATATAGCGCTGCAATGACCCGTTTTCCAGAAACCGGATGGCCCGGTCACCGGCCTGAACCAGCCCGGAGACCAGAGATTCAAACAGGGTTTTGCCGTCCAGATATCGGGAACACCACACATGGGTATCAAACAATCTGTGCCGATGCAGGTAAAACAAAGTTCCCCCTGCCAGGGCGACCATGCTCAATACCAGGGGCAGATTGAATCCATGCCAGACGGCAAGGGAGACGGCCGGCATGGCCGGACCCAGAATGGCACCGGCCCCGGCATGGACCAGGGGGCCGGCAGAAAAGGCGGGAAAAATTCCCACCAGGACACACACGGCCATGAGAAGCAAAGGTGACAGCGTCATGCCCACCGGCGGGTCATGGGGTGACCGGGGCAGGTCCTTTGACGGGTTGCCCCAGAACACCCCAGCCAGCATGCGGATGGAATAGGCCACGGCAAACACGGCGGCCAGGACGGCCCCCAGCGGTATGATCCAGCCGGCAGAGCCCAGCAGGGTGGGTTCCAGGGTTTCGGCCAGAAACATCTCCTTGCTCAAAAATCCGTTGAACAAAGGGACGCCTGCCATGGCACCGCACCCGATGAAAGTCAGGACGGCCGTCACCGGCATCGCGGTTTTCAGTCCGGACAGGCGTTGAATATCCCGGGTGCCGGTTTCATGATCGATGATGCCGGCCAGCATGAACAGCCCGGCCTTGAAGGCGGCGTGGTTGAAAATGTGGAACACAGCGGCAAATACCGCCATCGGAGTGCCAAGTCCCAGCAGGAGCGTGATCAGTCCCAGGTGGCTCACCGTGGAATAGGCCAGCAACCCCTTGAGGTCATCCTTGAACAGGGCCATGTAGGCCGCAAACATCAACGTGATCAGGCCGGTGAGGCTGACCAGGTAAAACCACAGCGGGCTGCCCCCCAGCACCGGCACCATCAGGGCCAGCATGAACACCCCGGCCTTGACCATGGTGGCCGAATGCAGATAGGCGCTCACCGGCGTAGGCGCGGCCATGGCATGGGGGAGCCAGAACTGGAAGGGAAACTGGGCCGATTTGGTGAACGCCCCGGCCAGAATCAGGATCAGGGTGACCGGATACAGGGGATGGGCATGAACAGCCTCTTTGGCCGCCAGAACGTGGGTCAGCTCAAAGCTGCCCACGATGTGGCCCAGCAGGATGAATCCGGCCAGCATGGCAAACCCGCCCCCGCCGGTGATCACCAGGGCCATGAACGCGCCCTGCCGGGCATCGGCCCGGTGTCGCCAGAACCCGATGAGCAGAAACGAGCTGATACTGGTCAACTCCCAGAACACCATGAGCAGGATCAGGTTTTCCGACAGCACAATGCCCAGCATGGCACCCATGAACAGCAAAAGATAGGTGTAAAACCGGCCCATGGGATCTTCTGCGGCGATATAATACCGGGCGTACAGCACAATGAGCAGTCCGATGCCCAGGACCAGCAGGGCAAACAGGAATCCGAAGCCGCTGACCCTAAAAGCAAAGGTCAGACCCATGGCAGGGATCCAGGTCCGGCTGAAAACAGGCATTTCTCCGGAAAATACCGCCGGGGCCTGAAGCAGCAGCAGTGTCAGGGACAGCCCGGCAATGACGCCGGCGGAAGCGGCATTCATGTTGCGGTTGTGAAACAGACAGGGAATAAACGCTCCCAGCAGCGGCAACAGCGGTATCAGCGCAAGGGTCATGGCTCTCCAGGTATCAGTTTATCCAACAGACGACCGTTCGGTTCCGAAAATGGGGTCAAGCGTATAAAATTCAGAAGTACCGGAAAAAAGTCAAGGATTTTCGGATTTTTTTTATGGAACCACCGCCGCCAGGTGCATGCGCAATTTCCAGCTGCCCCGGCTATGTCACCGCAAGCGGGTGTATTTTTTTGAAAAAGCCGCCTGGAGCGCCGTTGCTGTCGGGCCGGGTGTGCCATCCCCGACGGGCCGGCCGTTGAGCTGGACAATGGCGGTGACCTCGGTGGTGGTGCCGGTGATCATCAGCTCGGATGCCAGGTGGACGCGGTTTTCATACACGGGTGCCTCCACAGTCCGGATGTCCAGGTCCCGGCACAGGTCCAGCAAGGTTTCCCGGGTGATGCCCCCCAGGATATAATTGGACAGGGGGGCGGTGACCACGGTGTTGTCAAACACGGCCATGAAATTGGAGTGGGTGCCTTCCATCAGCACCCCGTCCCGGACAAAGATGGCCTCACTTGCCTGGTTTTCCACCGCCTGCTGGTTGGCCAGGACATTGGCGGTGAGCGCCGTGGTTTTCATGTCGCACCGGGCCCACCGTATGTCCGGCACGGTGACGGCACGGATCCCGGTCTGCCGCAGACGGTCCTTGGGGGCCGGATCAAAGGGGGAGGCACACAGATACCCGGTGGGGTCCGGGGCCGGGTCGGGAAACGTGTGGTTCCGGGGGGCCGTTCCCCGGGTCACCTGGATGTAGACCAGAACATCCTGTGATTCAAGCCGGTTCTGGCGGATCAGGTCCCGGGCAATGGGGATCAGATGTGAAAAATCGGTGCAGGAAAGCGAAAGATGCGCAGCCCCGTGATTCAGGCGCCGGATATGGGCATCCGGTTTGAACAGCAGGCCCGGATAATACCGGATCACCTCATAGAGGCTGTCACTGAAGAGAAATCCCCGGTCATCCGGCGAGATGCGGATGGCGTCTTTTTCCATGAACCGGCCGTTGAAATACGCAATCATGTCTTGTCCTTTCTGTGAAAACGGGCACTGTTTCTTGTGTTACACAGCATCTGTGCTGCCACCTATTTATGCCAGGTTTCGGCACTTGTCAACAAAGGCTTTGAACCGCGGCAGCATGGAATTGTTTTTCAAAACCACCCGTTCCAGGTGCCACTTCACCAGGTCCATGGGCAGGAAGGTGTGCCCGGCCGCCTCGATGATGCCGCCCAAAGCCCGGGCGGGGATGAACAGCCCTTCTCCCACTGTGCCAATGGCCTGGTGGCGACGGGAATTGACCGGGATGCGGGGGTCGGCAGGTTGAATATGTTCAGGTCAGTGTGTCCCACAACAGCGATAATCGGCTTCATGACGAAGTTCCCGGTGCATCTGTTCTCCCGGTGTGGGGCCAGAGGGCATAAAAATGGTGGACCGGGCCGTGACCCTGACCGATGGAAAACCGGGCTCCTGCAGCCAGGGCACCGGTGATATAGGCTTTGGCGGATTTGACTGCGCCTGTCATATCCATGCCCCGGGCCAGACCGGCGCAGACTGCCGATGACAGGGTGCATCCGGTGCCGTGGGAATTAAGGGTCTGGATGCGGTCCCCAGGCAGTTCGATCAACTGCCCTGTATCAGCGGAAAACAGCAGGTCACCGCTGCCGGCATCGGCCAGGTGCCCGCCCTTGAGCAGGACATGGGGGCATCCCAGGTCTGCCAGGTCTTTGGCGGCCCCGGGCATGTCCGCCCGGGTGGTGATGTCCCGGCCCAGCAGCACCGAGGCTTCGGGCAGGTTCGGGGTGATGATGTCCGCCAGGGGAATCAGGGTGGTTTTGAGGGCATCTACAGCCTCATCTTTGAGAAGCTTGTCCCCGCTTTTGGCCACCATCACCGGGTCCAGCACAATATGGGCACACTGCCGTTTTTCCAGATGCCGGGCCACGGTGACAATTACCTCCGGGGAGTGGAGCATCCCGATCTTGACGGCATCGGCGCCGATATCTTCGAGCACCGCATCCATCTGCTGTCCGATAAATTGGGGGGGCACTGGAAAGATGCCCGTCACTTCCCGGGTGTTCTGGGCGGTGAGGGCCGTGATCACGGACATGCCAAAGCACCCTAAGGCGGAAAAGGTTTTCAGATCCGCCTGGATCCCGGCGCCGCCGCCGCTGTCGGACCCGGCAATGGTCAGGGCCCGGAAATAGGTTTTCATGATAAATGCTCCTTATGATCGTGCATCAAAACACCGCCCGAGATCCCGGGCCGCCGTATACGGGTCCTGGGCCGAGCAGATGGCGGACACCACGGCCACGGCATGGGCCCCGGCCCGGATGATTTCCGGTGCATTGGCCGCATTCAGCCCGCCGATGGCCACCAGGGGATGCCGGGACCAGGCCCGGATCCGGGCCAGGCCCTCCAGGCCCCAGGGGGTTTTGGTGTCGGTTTTGGTGGGGGTGGCGAATATGGGGCTCACCCCCAGGTAATCCACATCCAGGTTTTGGGCCGTTGTCACATCTTCCCAGGTTTCCACGGACAGCCCGATGATGGCCGAAGGCCCCAGCAGGTGACGGGCCGCCGCATACGGCATGTCGGTCTGTCCCAGGTGGACCCCGTCGGCCCCGGCCGCCAGGGCGATGTCCACCCGGTCGTTGATGAGCAGCGGGATGCCGGCGGATCTGAGGATGGGTTTCAGGGCCAGGGCCTGGTCCAGAAAATCACGGGTGGACAGGGTTTTTTCCCGCAGCTGCACACATGCCAGCCCGGCCCGCACCGCATCCGCCACCACGGCGGTCAAGGGCCTTCCCAGGCACAGGTTCCGGTCGGTGACCAGATACACGCCCTGCATGGCCCTATCCCCTGAACAGCCGGCTGATGTCGGATTCCGAGATCTGGTAAAGGGCATCCAGAAACTGCATCTGAAAGCTGCCCGGCCCTCTGGCAAGGCGGCCGGCCATCTCACCGGCAATTCCCATGACGGCCATGGCGTGGGCCGCGGCCCCGGCGAAATCGGAATTGACAGCGGCAAATGCGCCGCAAAGGGCGGATGCGGTACATCCCAGTCCCGTGACCTGCGGCATCATGGGATGACCGTTTTGGATCCGGATGACCGCATCGTCCTGGATAATATAGTCGATTTCTCCGGTGACGCACACCACACTGCCGTAGGTCTTGTTCAGGTGTTTGGCGGTATCGATGGCCATATCCGCCGCACCGGTGCTGTCCACGCCTTTGGTGGCCGCTTCCTGGCTTTCCAGGGCCATGATTTCAGATCCGTTGCCCCGGATGATGGCGGGCCGGAATTTTTGCATGAGATTTCTGGCCGTTTCCGTCCGGTAGGGGGTGGCACCGGCCCCCACCGGATCCAGCACCAGGGGAATGCCTTTTTTCTGTGCCGCCTGTGCTGCCGTGAACATGGCGGCAATCCAGGGGTCGCTCAACGTGCCGATATTGATCACCAGTGCCCCGGCAATGCCCGCCATGTCCGCAACTTCCGGTTCCGCATGGGCCATCACCGGGGAAGCCCCCAGAGCCAGCAGGGCATTGGCCGTGTTGTTCATGACCACGTAATTGGTGATATTGTGCACCAGTGGCGATGTTTTCCGAATGGCCTGTACATCGGTAAAAATGGTTTCCGGGGTGATTGTCATGTGTCCTCCTTGCCTTCGTGTTCTTCGTGGTAAATATTAACGGCGCCTTTCTATTGCCAGGTGTGAATCAGTGCTGCCGCATCCACCCGGTTTTTGATGAGCCCGTGGGCCAGGGCAAAATCGGCAAACGCCTGCCATTTTTCCGGGTCATGGCCCAGGGTGGTTGCAAAATAGGGACGGGTCAGTGCAAACGCGTCGGTTTCCATTTCTCTGTCTGCCTGGGGCACGGCGCCCAGGTAAAGGGCCAGAGATTTTTCCGGAAACGCTGCCACATGATCAAACGCTTTTTCCATGGCCAGAACAAAGCCCTTGACCGCGTCATGGTTTTTTTCCAGCACAGCCGGGCTGCACACAAATATCAGTTCCTCGTAATCAGGTATTCCCCATTTTTCCAGTTCAAAAAATGCCGCTTTATACCCGTGCCGTGCCATGGCCACGGTTTCGTAAGTCTTGAACGGCCCCATGACCGCAGCCACCTTTCCGGACACCAGGGCCGGCAGAATGGTGAATCCCACATTCACCGGAGTGTAATCCTCGATCCGGTTGATGGATGCAAAGGCCTTCAGCAGCACATCCATCAGCCCGGGCACGGTATATCCGATTTTTCTGCCGGACAGTTCCTGGGGAAGGATAATGCCCGTTTCCGCCAGAAACAGCAGGGTGGTCAGGGGGTGACGGACCAGGGGCGCGATCACCTTGAGGGCCAGGCCCTGGTCTGCGGCAATGATGGTCTGGGGCTGGTAGGACACGGCCAGGTCCACGTTGCCGGTTGCGGCCAGTTTCAGGCCATCCGCGGTTTCCGAGGGAGAGATGATCTGCACCTGGATGCCCTGTTCCGTGAAATATCCGTTTTCCTGTGCCACATAGACGGGCAGGTGGTCCACGTTGGGAAACCAGTCCAGCATCAGGCGAAGCTTTTGCACATCCGGTGGGGCAGCTGCCTGATCCGCCGGGGTATGTGGCACCGCAACCAGGGTCAAAAACAGAAAGGCAATGCCCAGAATCAATTGTTTCATGAAGACAGTTCCTTATTTTCAAGATTTCCATGTGATAATTTTTTT
>DATHSR010000553.1:0-3807 GCA_035464035.1 Desulfotignum sp.
CGGCCCTGCATGAGCCGGTTCATGGCGTCGTGCACCGCCTGCTCGGACCCGGAATCCCTGTAGGAGGTGGCCTCGTCGAAAATGATCAGGTCCGGGTCGCAGGCAAAGGCCCGGGCGATGCATACCAGCTGCTTCTCCCCGGCGGACAGGGGACGGCCGCCTTCCTTGAGCAGTGTGTCGGGCCCGTTGAACTTGTCATACAGAAACCCGCAGTTGGCCTGTTCCAGCACTTTTTTCAGGGCCGGACCGTCCAGAGGATTTTCCGGGGGACAGATGTTGTCTTTCACCGTGCCGGAAAACAGGATGGGATCCTGCATCACCAGGGCGGTTTTCTGACGGATGTCCATGATGTTGATGGACTCCTGGGGCCGGCCGTTGATAAGGATGCGCCCGGCAGTGGGACGGTAGAACCCGGTGACCAGGTTGATGATGGAGGTTTTGCCGGCCCCGGTCTGCCCCACGATACCGATGGAACCGCCTTTTTCAAGAGAAAAGCAGATATCTTTGAGCACAGGGGTTTCCTTGTCATAGGAAAAATCCACATGATCAAAGGCCAGGCGGTGGATTGACGCCAGCCGGGTTCTTTTGGCGGTGATGCGCTGGCGGTCCCGGGGCTGTTCCAGCACCGTGATGATCCGCTCTGCTGAGGCCAGGGCGTTCTGGAGCAGGTTGAACTTTTCCGACAGCTCCCGCAACGGTCTGAAGAACAGCTTCATATAGGTGAGAAACGCCACCAGTTCACCGATGGTCATCTGGCCGGCCGTGACCTGGATACTGCCGGCCCACAGAATCACTGCCGTGCTGATGATGCCCAAAAATCCGACAAAGGGCATGAACACCGCAAAGATTTTTATCTGGAACATGGCGGCGTCAAAATGGGCGGCATTGAGGCGCCGGAACCGGCCGATGAAGGCGGCCTGGCTGCCGGTGGTCTGGATGGCCCGGATGCCGGTGATGCCTTCGGAAAAGCTGTGGTTGATCTCCCCGATTTTCTGGCGGATGGTCCTGAAGGCGCTGCGGACCCGCCGGGAAAACCCGGCCACGCTCACCAGGATCACCGGCACCAGCACAAACAGGTAAACTGCCAGTCCGAAATTGAGGTGTGCCAGCATCACAAAGATGGCCGCCATCAGCACCAGATCCTTGAAGATGAACACCAGCACACTGGTGAACATTTCGTTCATGTTTTCAATGTCCCCCGCCACCCGTGCCACCAGACGGCCCGAGGCGTTTTTGTCATAATAGGACACCGGCAGGCCGGTCATGTGGGAGAACAGTTCTTTTCGCAGGTTCAGAATGATTTTCTGGCCGCTGTATTCCAGAAACAGGGTCTGGCAGAAATCGATCACAAAGGCCGCCAGGATCACCAGACCGAAAACAAGGCCGAACGATTTGAAACCGGTCATCTGCAGGCCCAGAAAAGAGGCCCCGCCGTCCCGGCCGGCGCCCAGGATAAACCCGTCCAGGCCTTTCTGGATAAGCAGCGGGATGGACAGCTCAAAGAAAATACCGGCAAACACCAGCAGGGTGGCGCACACCAGCATCCAGGCATAGGGCCGGATATAGGGCCACAAGGCTTTGGCCAGGGTCAGATCCGCCAGGCGGATTTCCTTTTCTTCAGCCATCATCAGGTATCCTCAAACTGCTGCACGTCAAAGGCATGCCGGTAGTAGCGGCTGGTTTCCAGCAGACGGGCATGGGATCCGCCGTCCCGGATCCGGCCGTTTTCAAGAACATATATCCTGTCGCAGGCAGCCAGGGCCGACAGCCGGTGGGAGATGATCATGCAGGTACGGCCGGCGGTGAGGCCATGGATGGCGTCGATCACCCGGCGGGCGGTCTGGGTGTCCAGCTGGCTGACCGGATCATCCAGGATCAGCACGGGTTTGTCCGCCACCAGGGCCCGGGCCAGGGCCAGCCGCTGTTTCTGGCCGCCGGACAATGTCACGCCTCTTTCCCCCACAAGGGTTTCCAGCCCCCGGGGCATGGCATCGATGGTGCCCGAAAGATCACAGGTGCGGATTACCTTTTCCAGGTCAGTATCTGTGATGTCCCGTCCCATGAGGATATTGTCCCGGATGGTGGTGGAAAACAGGAACGGTTCCTGGGGCATCAATGCGACCCTGGACCGCAGGGCTTCCGGATCCATGTCACGGGTGGAGACATTGTCCAGCCGGAGGTCGCCCTCTGTGGGATCATACAGCCGCAATATCAGGTATGCCAGAGTGGTCTTGCCGCAGCCCGGCGGGCCGGTGATGCCCACCCGGGTGCCGGCCGGGATATCCAGGCAGATGTCGGACAAAACCGGGGTTTGTCCGTCATAGGAAAACCCGGTGTGGTTGAACCGGATATGCCGATCGATCCGGGGCACCGGCACCGGATTTTCCGGGCAGGTGATCTCCGGCCGTGATTCCAGCAGTGTGTTGATCCGGCGCAAAGAAGACATGCCCCGCTGGAACAGGTTGGTCATCCAGCCGATGGCGATCACCGGCCAGGCAAGCAGGCCCAGGTACTGGAGAAACGCCACCAGTTCCCCGGGGCTCAAGGTGCTGTGCATCACCAGGATGCCGCCGTAGAACAGAATGATCAAAGAGGAGATGTTGAAGAAAAATCCGAGCAACGGCCGGAGCAGGGCGGTGACCACCGCCCGCTTCAGGTTCTTGTAAAAATAGTCGGTGGCGGCAAGGCCCACCCGGTTTGTTACCAGGGTTTCAAAATTGAACACCTTGATGATCCGGATGCCGAAAAAGCTTTCCCGGATCATTTCTGTGAGATGTGAAAACGATTCCTGGGCCGTGGTGTGGAAGTCATGCATTTTTTTGCCCAGGTTCCGTGTGAAGAAAATAAGGGCCGGCATGGGGATCATGGCCATGGCCGTGAGCTTGGGATCGGTCCAGATCATGATGGCTAAAATGGCGCCCCCCAGCAGCACCGTGTCCACCAGCACGATGATGCCGAATCCGAAGGCCATGCGCACATGGTTGATGTCCGAGGTGGCATGGGCCATGATGTCCCCGGTTTTCACCCGGTCGAAAAACGCGGGGTCCAGGGACATGATACGGGCGTAGAGCTGGTCACGGATTCCTTTTTCCAGGTTTCTGGCACTGCCCATGAGCAGCATGCGCCAGGCATAGCGCAGCACCGCCATGAGCGCCCCCAGCCCCAGGATGAACCCGCACTGCCTGATCAGAACCCCCCGGTCCAGGCTGCCGGCCGCCAGGGTGTCCACCACGGATTTGATCACCTGGGGCACGATGAGCTGGGTGCCGTCCACGATGATCATGCACACCATGCCCAAAAGGATATGGGCCCGGAACTGCCGGAAATAGGGGAGGATCAGCTTCAATTTCCAGCCCCGGCGCCCGGCTTTTCGGCAGCATCTGTGAGAACCTGACAAATCATGGCAGAAGCATAGGCCATTTTCAGGCGGTTTTCAATAGCGGAAACCGCTGCAATCCGGTCGTCACACAACCGTTCCGGCCAATGGAAACCTGTTTGAGCCGCACCGGCGCCTGGGTCTCAATCGATAGTCAGGGTCACTTCCCCGCAGGTCAGCATGGCCTGCCCGAAATACGGATTCCTGATTTCCCTGTCCACACTCAGCCAGTCCGCACCGGTGCCGTTGTCCGCCATGGGACAGTGCTGGACGTAAATGGGTTGATCAAGCGGCGTAAATGCCCGTGTCACTGCGATCATGGTATCGGAGACCTGCTGAAATGCCTGTCGTGCTTCTGCCAGGGTGTTGAAATGGGGGGCATGGGCCAGCGCACCGGACAGGCGGATTTTAAATTTCATCCATGCCTGGTG
>DATHSR010000554.1:0-2626 GCA_035464035.1 Desulfotignum sp.
GAATCGGCTTTTTACAAAAACACAAAAAGGGGCAGCGCCGAACGCTGAACCCCTTAGTTTATTTGGTAGCGGGGGAAGGATTTGAACCAACGACCTTCGGGTTATGAGCCCGACGAGCTACCAGACTGCTCGACCCCGCAATAATTTTTATACTATAGGCCATTTTTTTGTGGCCGTCAAGGGATTTTATTTTTTTACTCTTGCATTCCTGGCTTCCGCTCCGGGTGCGGCAGAAACTACCGGTTACCCGGGCAATGCCGCTTTTAATTCCGCAATGGTGGGGGTGGCGGTCCCCACCTTGCCCACCACGATACCGGCGGCGGCATTGGCCAGGACGGCACTGTCAAAAAAAGACGCACCAGATGCCAGGCCCAGGCCCAGCAGGGAAATCACCGTGTCTCCGGCCCCGGACACATCAAACACCTGCCTGGCTTTTGATGCAATAAACCGGGGAGGGATTCCGGTTTCAAACAGGACCATCCCGTCTTTACCGCAGGTAATCACCAGTTTTTCCAGACCGGCGGCCGCCATGATCCTGTTTCCGGCATCAAGCAGATCCTTCTGGGATGTTATTTCCATGTTTGCAGCCAGGGCCGCTTCTTTCTGGTTGGGGGTAAGCACCGATACCCGGGCATATTTTTCAAACCGCAGGGCCTTGGGGTCCGCCAGGGTGAGAACGCCGTGCGTCCGGGCCAGATCCACCGTGTCCCGGACCAGTTCCCGGGTGACCAGCCCCTTGTCATAATCTGAAATAATGATCAGGTCCACCTGGTTTATCTGGGACCGGACGATATCCACCAGGCGCCTGAGGGTTCCCGCGCTGATGGGCCGCCTGACCTCCTTGTCGATGCGCAGCACCTGCTGGTTGGAGGCGATGATACGGGTTTTCAGGGTGGTGGGCCGGTGGGGTTCACTGATGATCCCATGGGTCTGCACTCCCAGTTCTTCCAGTTTCTGGAAAATCATCTGCCCGGTCTTGCCGGTGCCGGCCGTACCGATGGCAAAAACCTGGGCACCCATGGCGGTGAGGTTGTTGATCACATTGCCGGCCCCTCCCAGGGCATGGTTTTCTCTCTCCACCGCCACAATGGGGACCGGGGCTTCCGGAGAGATACGTTCCACCCGGCCCCACAGATATTCATCGATCATCAGATCCCCGATCACCAGTGCCCGGATCTGACTGAAACAATCGATATCGATACTCATGACTGCAACAGGGAACGGATCATGTTTTTAAGTTCTTCATAGTTCCGGGTCACCGGTATTCCGGGAAAATCTGTGACCACCGCCTCAGGGGGTTTAAAGAAAAACCCCTGATGTGCCGCCTGGATCATATCAATATCATTATAGGAATCCCCAAAGGCGGTCACATGGTAATTCAGGCCCTTGAGCGCCTGGACCGCTTTCATTTTCTGGTTTTCGATCCGCAGGTTGTAGTCCGCAATATTTCCCTGGCCGTCTAGGGTCAGGCTGTGGCACAGCAGTGTGGGAAACCCCAGTTTGGCCATCAGGGGCCTGGCAAACTCCTCAAACGTATCTGAAAGAATTATGATCTGGTACCGGGACCGGATCCAGTCCAGGGCCTCTTTGGCCCCCTCAAGGGGTGCCAGCGTGGCAATGACGTCCCGGATATCCTGAATTTTCAGGTTGTTTTCCTTTAAAATCGCCAGGCGACGGGTCATGAGAACATTGTAATCACTGATATCCCGGGTGGTAAGTTTCAGTTCCTCGATTCCTGTTTTCAGGGCTACATTGATCCAGATCTCCGGGAGAAATACTCCTTCCAGGTCGGCCACAAGCATCTCCATCAGGCCACCTCGTCTTCAATACGGATCACCATGGGCCGGCCCACCACGCAATCGGCGGCAGATATTTCTGCCAGTGCGGTCTGGACCCATTCTTCCTTTGCCGTATGGGTGATCATGACCACCGGCACCTTGCCGTTGGTGTTGCGGCCCTGCTGGTGCACCGAGTTGATGCTGATCCGGTTTTCCCCCAGGATGCCTGAAATCCGGGACAGGACCCCGGGGTGATCCTGGGCCTCAAACCGCAGGTAGTACCGGGTCATCAGTTCATTCATGGACAGAATCGGGATCTGCCGGATATTGTCTTCGGGATACCCTAGAATGGGAACCCGGCCCGTGGCGCCGCTGATGATATTTCTGGCGATATCGGCAATGTCGCTGATGACGGCCGATGCCGTGGGCATCATGCCGGCCCCGCGGCCGTAAAGCATGGTTTTGCCGGTGGCGTCCGCATCAATGGCAATGGCGTTCATGGAAAGGTCCACATGGGACAGGGGATTGGCATTGTCGATCATGGTGGGGTGGACCCTTGCCTCCACATAATCGCCGTGGCGTTTTCCAATGGCCAGCAGTTTAATGGTGTAGCCGAAGGAACGTGCGAACTCGATATCCATGGGTGTGATGTGCCGGATGCCTTCCACATGGATATCTTTGAGGTTGATCGCCATGCCGTGGGCCAGGGCATTGAGAATGGCCAGTTTATGGGCGGTGTCATGACCGTCAATGTCCAGAGACGGCTCTGCTTCTGCAAATCCCAGTTCCTGGGCGGTTTTCAATGCCTCTTCAAACGTGGAACCTTCCCGGGAGATCCGGGTGAGGAT
>DATHSR010000555.1:0-5506 GCA_035464035.1 Desulfotignum sp.
TGGGGCAGGTACGCTGCCCGGCAGAGCCGGTATTTTTTGATTTTATAATGAAGCAGCTGCCGGGAGATTCCCAGCTGCAGGGCCGCCCGGGTTACATTGCCCCCGCAGGTGGCAAGGGCTGCATCCACGGCGGTTTTTTCCCGGTCCGCCTGGATCTGAGCCAGGGATCGGGGCGGGGTTGTCCCGGTGACTGGGCATAGGGACGCTAGGGAGTCATGCTGTTTGATGTCAGGTATTTCCATAGGCTCTAAGGTGTCCAGCCCCGGGGTGAACGGATCAATTCCCAGAATTTTCTCCTGCCCTGCCAGGTTCATGGCCCCTTCGATCAGGTGTTCCAGCTCCCGGATATTGCCCGGCCATTGATAGACCTGAAACAGTTCCCGGACATCCGGGGAGATATTCTGCACATGGGTTCCCAGGCGCTGGTTGTATTTTTGGATGAAATGGCCTGTCAGTTCCTCCAGGCTGTCCAGCCGGTCCCGCAGCGGCGGCAGCTTGACCATCACCACCCCCAGCCGGTAGAACAGGTCCGTGCGCAGCCGGTTTTGCCGGATGGCCACTCGGGGGTCCTGGCTGACGGAACTGATGATTTTGACATCCAGCGGGATTTCCT
This sequence comes from Desulfotignum sp., assembly GCA_035464035.1. GTDB lineage: Bacteria > Desulfobacterota > Desulfobacteria > Desulfobacterales > Desulfobacteraceae > Desulfotignum. Next base: position 614 of record DATHSR010000555.1, read on the forward strand.
TGACAGACCCGAGTCGGCGGACCCGCTTCTCCTGGATAACCCGCAGCAGTTTGGCCTGCAGTTCCAGTGGCATGGCTAAAAGTTCATCCAGAAACAAGGTGCCTTGGTGGGCTGTTTCAAACAGGCCGGGTTTGTCCAACGCTCCGGTGAACGCGCCCCGGGTGGTGCCGAACAGCATCCCTTCCATCAGATAATGGGGGATGGCCGCACAGTTGACCGCCACATATTTTTCTTTGTGCCTGGGGCTGAAATTGTGGATGGACTGGGCGAACAGCTCCTTTCCGGTCCCGGTTTCCCCCTGGATCATGATGGGGGAAGGGGATGTCGATGCTTTCTGGGCGGTTTCCTTGACCCGTATAAAATCCGGGCTGGAGCCGATCAGGTCATCAAAGGTGTACTGGGTGCCGTTACCAAGCCCGGACCGGCAGTCTGGTCCGGGTGGCACCGGGGTGGACCGGCGCAGCAGTTCATAATCCTTGACAAAGCAGATGACGCCGGTGATGGTGTTGTTGTCCAAAAGCGGGTAAACCGAGGTGATGGTATTGGCCACTTTGCCGGAAACGGTTTTGTAGAAAAAGATCCGGTTTTTGATGGCCCGTTTGTGAACCGCACACTGCATCATCATGCTGGTGCGGTTGGTCAGTTCATAGATCTCTGTGACCTTCAGGCCGATTGCGTTTTCCGGCAGGATGCCGTCGATCCTGGACTGGGAAAGGTTGTAGAATCGGATCACCCCGTCCTTGTCTGCAATGATCACCCCGTCGTCCAGATGATCCAGCACCGATAGAAAATCGATGCGCCGCATGTCCAGCAGGCTGGAATCTGTTCTGGATTTTGCCATGGCTGCCATCCTAAAGGTCAATGTGTGCTGTTTTCAACCCAGGGTCCATGGAATCATAAAACCCAAGAACTTCACAAGAAAAAAATAAAAAAAAGGTGGTGACGGTACCCTGCCGCCACCACCGGTAAATCCAGAAGTGGGGTGCCACTTCTGCCGCCCGCCCCGGCTAACTGGGGAACATGTCCTCCTGGATTTCAACGGCTGCTGCGCTGGTGTGCATCAACGCCGCAAACCGGCCCATGGTAACGGGCAGCATGGTTTCAGTGAAAAACTGCAGGGACTTGATGATCCCCTGGTAAAAGGGTATGTCCTTTTTCTTGGCGGTTTCCAGTTTCTGGGCCGCAATGGTTGCCCGCCACAGCAGCATCCAGGCCATGACCGTGTCGCCGGCGGCATCCTGGAAGGGATGGGCATTGGCAAAGGCGGCCAGGACTTTGTCGGACATGGCGGTCTGGCCCATGTGGATGGCCACTTCCGCCAGCTTGTTGACCGCTTCTTCCACCTTGACGGCATATCCCTGGATGCGGTCTATCTCCTTGGCCGTTGCCAGGGTTTTGTGTATTTCACCGAACAGATCCATGATGGGCTTGCCTTTGTTGAGCCCCAGCTTTCTGCCCAGCAGATCCATGGCCTGGATTCCGTTGGTGCCTTCATAGATCAGTGTGATGCGGCAGTCCCGCAACAGCTGGGCCATGGGGTATTCCTCGATGAACCCGTATCCGCCGTATACCTGCATGCCCTGGGAGCAGACCTCAAAGGCCCGATCCGTGACATACCCCTTGGCGATGGGGGTAAGGATCTCCACAAATCCCTGGAATTTGGCTTTTTCCTTGTCGCTGGAAGCATATTTTGCCATGTCTGAACAGAAATGGACAAAATACAGCAGCGACCGGATCCCTTCAACATAAACCTTCATCATCATGAGTTGGCGCCGTACATCCGGGTGCCGGATAATGGGAACCCCCGGGGCATCCGGATTCAGGATCTCCATCAGATCCTTGCCCTGGATACGGTTTCTGGCATAGTCCAGGGCATACATGTAGGCGGTGGTGGCACAGGCAAATCCCTGAAACCCCACCAGGAGACGGGCGGCATTCATCATCAGGAACATGGCCTTCATGCCCTTGTTTTCTTCTCCCAGAAGGGTGCCGATACAGTTGCCTTTGGCGCCCAAAGACAAAGAGCAGGTGGAGTTGCCGTGGATGCCCATCTTGTGCTCGATGCCGGTGCACACCACGTCATTGAATTCTCCTAAAGACCCGTCGGGGTTGACCCGGAACTTGGGCACCAGGAAAAGAGAAATTCCCTTGGTGCCGGCCGGAGCCCCGTCGATACGGGCCAGAACCGGATGGATGATGTTTTCCGCCAGGTCGTGGTCCCCGCCGGAAATGAAGATCTTTTCTCCCACAATGGCATAGGTGCCGTCCCCGTTGGGAGTGGCCCGTGTGGTCAAAGCACCGACGTCAGAGCCGGCGTTGGGTTCGGTAAGCAGCATGGTGCCGCACCATTTGCCGGTGTACATGTTTTTCAGGTACAGATCCTTCTGTTCCTTTGTGCCGAAATGCTCCACCAGGTGGCCGGCTCCCTGGGTCAGGCCCGGGTACATCATGAACGGATAGTTGGCACCGTTGAAGTACTCGGCAACCGCCGATGCCACCGTTCGGGGCATGCCCTGGCCTCCCCATGCCGGATCTTCGGTAACCGCCAGCCATTCCCCTTCGTTGAACAGTTCAAACAGCCGTTTGAAGGACTCCGGCGTTGTAACCTGTCCGTTTTCCAGAGAGCACCCCTGCTGGTCCCCGTCCTTGTTGGCCGGCAGCAGTTCCTTGACGGCAAAGTTCCTGGCTTCTGAAATTACCAGGTCAATGGTTTTTCTGTTGAACTCCGCAAATCCGTCATGGAGTTTGGACAATGCTTCCGCGTTGAGCTGCTCATGCATGACAAACTCGATGTCCCGCCGATCTGAAATTACCTGTGCCATGTTACGTCATCCTCCTGATGTGGGTGTCTGCCATGGGGAATGAATAGTTGTTCATCAGTTTCTGTTCCGTATGTGCAGCGCTCTTCCCCATGAAAAAATCTTGGTTTAAATATTTTTTTAAATTAAAATTAGGATGTTGTGGTTTTTGGATTGCTCTGTTTTTTTTAAAATACCGCCGCAGTGCCCCGGATTTTATAAAATGAATATCCATTCATTACATGGAAATTCACCCATGTCAATGATTATTTTAAAAATCCGTCGTTAAATAAATCCGACATTGTGCCCACCGGCATTATATCGCTTGACCCTGTCAGTATTTTTTGGTAGTGCTGTCCAATTGGATGATGTGAATTGTCCAGCGCGGCTGAAAGCCTTTTTCAGTGCGTTTCCGCGATATGATTAACACCAATTTGGAGGATGAGTATGAAAAAATTATTACTGCTGATGTTAAGTATTTTTATGGCTGTGTCTTTCACCACCTCTGCCGGTGCAAAGACCTTCAAGATAGGCCTGGATTCAGACCCTGAATCCCTGGATCCCTATGTACAGCTTTCCGGCAACATGCTCCAGTTGTGCCACTGGGTGTTTGATCCCCTGGTACGCTGGACCCAGGACATGGATTTTGAACCCCGCCTTGCCACCAGCTGGGAACGGCTCGATGACCTGACCATGCGGTTTCATTTGAGACAAGGCGTTAAGTTCCACAGCGGCAACGATTTTACCGCCAAAGATGTGAAGTGGTCCTTTGACCGCATGAGAGAGAGCGTGGACTTCAAAGGTCTGCTGGAACCATTTGACGGATGTTACATTGTGGATGACTTCACCGTGGACATCAAAACCATCAAACCCTATGCCCTGCTTTTGAACATGGCCACTTATTTCTTTGCCATGGATTCCGAGTTTTATACCGGCACCGATGCCAATGGCCAGCCCAAGGACGCCATCGTCAAGATCGGGGAATCCTTTGCACAGAACAACGCTTCGGGTACCGGCCCCTTTGTGGTCACCAACCGCCAGCACACCGTGATCCTGGAAATGGAGCGGTTTGCCGACTACTGGGACAAGGACAGCCCGGGCAATGTCACCAAGTTCATTCTGACGCCCATCAAGGAAAACGCCACCCGGGTGGCAGCCCTGCTGTCCGGTGGCGTGGATTTCATCTCTCCGGTGCCTCCCCAGGATTTTGACAGAATTCAGAACGATGACAAAGTGACCCTGCACACCATTTCCGGTGGCCGGATCATCACCTTTCAGATGAATCCCAACCGGGTGGAAGCGTTCAAGGATGTCAGAGTCCGCCAGGCCATTGTCCATGCCGTCAACAATGAAGGGATTGTTCAGCAGATCATGAAGGGCACCGCCACCGTGGCGGCCCAGCAGGGTCCCAAAGGGTATGCCGGATACAATGAGAATCTCAAGCCCAGATTTGACCTTGAAAAAGCCAAGGCCCTGATGAAAGAGGCGGGGTATGAAAACGGGTTTGAAATCACCATGATGGCCCCCAACAACCGGTATGTCAATGATGCCAAAATTGCCGAAGCCACGGCTCAGATGCTGGGCAGGATCGGCATAAAAGTGAATCTGAAAACCCTGCCCAAGGCCCAGTACTGGAATGAATTTGATGCCCGGGCCGCGGACATGATGATGATCGGCTGGCATTCTGATACCGAGGATTCCGGGAACTTTTCAGAGTTCCTGATGATGTGCCCCAATGCGGAAACCGGTTACGGCCAGTACAACAGCGGGTACTGCAACCCCCGTGTGGATGAACTGACCCTCGCGGCCCAGTCGGAGACCGACCTGGAAAAACGGGCCAAGATGCTCCAGGAGATTGAACAGATCCTGTATGATGATGCCGCGTTTGTGCCGTTCCACTGGCAGAACCACTCCTATGGTGCCAAAAAGAACATCCGGGTGCAGCCCATCATCAATGCCATGAACTTTCCGTATATCGGAGACCTGGTGATTGAATAGGAGACCGACTGTCCGATAAAACAAGGGCGGCAGTACTTGCCGCCTGACCTGCTACTGCCGCTTCAGATGATTTTTGAAGCGGCAGTGTCACCCTTTT
>DATHSR010000556.1:0-4233 GCA_035464035.1 Desulfotignum sp.
GACCTTTGGGGCCGAACACAAGAAAATCCGCATTCTCCCTCCGGACAGCTTCCAGAATTTCCACATGGGGGATCCCGTAGCCGATGCGAATTTTAACCGGTACGTCATCGAGCTTGGGAACCCCTTTGATCAGAGTTTTTAATTTCAATTTGCGCCGGTCCATCTCTTCACCCAGGTACTTGGCCAGATCAAACCGGTTTGGGTGATCGGCATTGACCGCTTTTTCCATGGCATCGATCTGCGTCTGATTGATGATATTGATCAATACCATCCGGGCGCCGGTCAGGATTGCCGTTTCCACGCCATATTCCAGAGTGGGCCCGGAATACTTGGAAAAATCAATGGCCACCAGCAGCTTTGAGATTTTTTTGGGTGTCTTTTCCATTATGGTTTTCTCCCCTGTTTGAATTTTTCAGGATCTCTGACACAGACCACCGGAACCTTCGAATGCCGGAACACTTTTTCTGCCGCGCTGCCGAACAGCACCCGTGACAGGTTTCCCCGGCCTTTGTTGGCGATCACGATCAGATCGACATCCTGGTCATCGGCTGTTTTCAGGATACGTTCATAGGGAATGCCGGTATCCACCATCAGATGCATCTTTGACTTGTCTTCAAAAAAATGTTCCCTGACCAGTTCCTTCAACCGGTTCTGCCGGTCTTTTTTCCAGTCATTGATACAATCCTCCACGCTCAGCATCACAGCACCATGGGTCGGAAAATATCCCGCCGCCATCTGGATGCCGTCGATATCCCGCTGGTTGATCACATTCAGCACCACAATCTGCATGTCCGGTGCCGAGGCCAGTTCCACCGCACAGGCCACCACCATTTTGGCGTACTCTGAAAAATCGACGCATGCCAGAATTTTATTTATTTTTCGATTCATGGGTCATCTCCTGTAACTCATTGTTTAGAAAATCTTCCGATATCCCCTGGACAGGTCAGCGGCATAATACAGCTGCCCGATCTCGCTGAATGTTTCCACCAGGCTGAAAAACCCCTCAGGTTCGATATCAAGGGTGTGAAAAAAAACTTTTCTGTACCCATACTCAATATCGTCATAGGAGGTCATGATGCTGCAGAGATGGCCTCCTTTTTCACGGATCATGTCGGTGAATTTCTTGATGAGCCCGGGACGGTCCTGGAGCCGGGTGGCAAAGATCTGGCCGGTGGTGGAAACCCCGGTGAAAGACACAAAGCAGCGGAAGATATCACTCTTTGTGAGTATCCCTGTCATCTGGTTTGAATGGTTCATCACCGGCATACCGGAGATCCCTTTTTTCAGCATGATACCCGCCGCCTCATCCACGGTATGGTCCCAAGGTATGGTGATGGCGGGCTTTGTCATGACAGATCCCACTTTGATGGACTCCAGCAGAGACGGCAGCTCGAACCGGTCCAGGGTGGTGGCATCCGAGGGCATGGTTTTTTTCAGGTCTCCGTCGGTGAGGATCCCGGCAACGGTCCCTTCGATCATTACCGGCAACATGGAAATGACCCGGGTTTGGAACAGTTTGGCCGCATCATGCAACGATTGGCTATGGTTGATGGTTATGACGGGTTTGCTCATCCATTCTTTTATCAGCATGCTTGACCTCCATCAGTTTCAGATTGACCGGCAGGGGGTTCCGATTCGGTTGACAAAGAAATCAGCAAAAGGTGTGCCACAGGAAAAATTCCGGATGAACAGCCTGATTTACTGATAGTTTCAAACGGTTGCCCGGAAAGAGCATCAAAAAAGGGAGTCCGGGCCACCCGTTTTTTTTTCAATGTGAGAAAAAACCTGACACCTGGGCGAGAAAAGCAAGGCAGGCAGATCCGGCCCGTACCTTTGCCGGTTATTCTGAAATCTGTGTTTTCAGTCTGATATTGTATTTTTCAATTTTGGCATGAAGGGTGGGCCGGGACATGCCCAGCAGCTTGGCTGCCTGGGTACGGTTCCCGTTGGTCAGCTTCAGCGCTTCGGCAATGACGATGCCTGAAACGATATCCACAAAATCATCAAACCGGCAGGTGTCCGATTCTGTGGCCATGGTCTGCCGGACCCACTGACGGATGGTGTCAAGGCCGATCTGACGGGATGTGTCACTGTCATCCCCGTGGTCGATGATCTGTTCAAGGTCTGATACGGCAATGGGCGCCCCCCGGTTGAAAATCAACACTTTCTGGATCAGGTTTGACAGCTCTCTGACATTTCCGGGCCAGGCGTATTTGTTCAAAAGTGCCAGCGCGGTTTCCTGAATGCCGGGATTGTCTATTTTCAGTTCAAAGGAAAACCGGTGCAGGTAGTAGGCCACCAGATCCTGGATGTCTTCCTTGCGTTCCCTTAAGGGGGGCAGTTCAATGGTGACGACCTTGAGCCTGAAATAAAGGTCTTCCCGGAATCTGCCGTCTTCAATGGCCTGTTCCAGGTTCTGGTGGGTGGCGGCGATGATCCGGACATCCACGGGAATGGTTTCTTCCCCTCCTAAGCGTTCAATGCTTTTCTCCTGGAGAAGCCGGAGGATTTTGGCCTGGATGCTCAGGGGCATATCTCCGATTTCATCCAGAAACACCGTGCCACCGTTTGCCTGTTCTATCTTTCCGATATGTTTCTGGGATGCACCGGTGAAGGCCCCTTTTTCATACCCGAACAATTCGCTTTCCAGCAGGGTTTCGGGTATGGCCACACAATTGATGATCAGAAACGGTTTGTCCGAACGGGTTCCGTGCTGGTAAACCGCCCGTGCCACCAACTCCTTGCCGGTACCGGATTCCCCTCTGATCAGAATGGTGGCATCGGTCTGGGATACCCGGCCGATGGCCTTGTATACGGCCTGCATGGATCGGCTCTGGCCGATGATGGCATCGCCGGATTGCCTGTCAGGCAGCGCATCCACGGCAACCGGTGATTTCATGAAATAACCGGCTTCAATGGCCTGGCTGATCAAATTCAGAATTTCCGGGACTTCAAATGGCTTGAGCACATAGTCATAAGCCCCTATTTTGGTGGCTTCTATGGCGGTTTCAGTGGTGCCGAAGGCGGTGACGATGATCACCGGCAGTTTCGGGTCAATTTTTTTGACCTGCTTGAAGGTTACCATGCGATCCATTCCGGGCAGCCGCATGTCCAGGATCACCAGGTCCAGGGGCTGCTGCTTCACCATTTCTATGCCGGACTCTCCGGAGGCCGCGCCCAGAACCGAATAGTTTTCTTCCCGCAGCAGTTTGCAGAAACTGACCCGCAGCTGATCATCATCATCTATCACCAAAATGGTATTCATCTGTGTTTTCCTTGCATGTGAGGTTTTACACCTGAGGCCGGATCATGGTCGCCACCAGAAATCCGGTGTATCCGACATAGGCCGCCAGCAGGGCCATGCCTGCCATCCGGCTGATCCGCCCCGGCCGGCCCCTGAATCCATATCCCATGAAAAATATCACTGCCGTAAGTGCCCCCATCACCACCATGTCCCGTGTGAGGATTTCAGGTGCTGTCTCAAAGGGCTTGATGGCACAGGCAATGCCGACCACCGCCAGAGTATTGAACAGGTTGGAGCCCAGCACATTGCCAAGGGCCATGTCATGCTGGCCTTTGCAGGCGGCGGTAATGGAGGATGCCAGTTCGGGCAGGGAGGTGCCGATGGAGACAATGGTCAATCCGATAATGACATCACTGACCCCCAGAAACCGGGCAATCTCAACCGCACCCCACACCAGGCTGCGTGAACTGATGATCAGGACAACCAGGCCCAGCAGAAGCCAGAAAAGCGATCTGGTCCAGGGCATGGCCGCAATCCTGGGCTGTGCATCCTTTATCAGATCTTCAGGTGCAAAGGTGAGGGCCTGATGAATGGTCCATGCCATGATCACAAAGAAAACACCCAAAAGCAGCACCGCATCCAGGGTACCCAGATGATGATCCCATAAAAGGAAAACCGAAAACACCGTTACCGCCGATAAAATGGGCAGTTCGCTTCTCAAGACGCTCGGATGAACCGCAATGGGGCTTATGAGGGCGGTTGTTCCCAGGATCAGCCCGATGTTGGCGATGTTGGATCCATAGGCATTGCCTAAGGCGATGCCGGGGCTCCCCTGCAGGGCGGCAAGCGCGGACACCACCATTTCCGGTACCGATGTGCCGAACCCTAAGATGATCAGACCGCTCAGCAGCGGCGGCATCCCGAAATGGGATGCCGTGCCGGAAGCACCTGCCACAAACCGGTCCGCACTCCAGACGAGAAAAATAAGG